>NZ_JASPDS010000022.1:0-25877 GCF_030230715.1 Aerococcus sp. UMB1112A
CTACTAAATATTGCCTCGTATACTTTAGCAACTTTATACCAATTTATACTTGACTAATCGTAGGAAAGGGTGTGAGACTTGGCGCTTAGCCTTGGATGATTGGAGCAAGTAAGAAAAAGAGCGAAGCATTCGCTCGTTTCTTACTTGTGAAATCATTCCAAGCCTGCCAAGTCGAACCCGACTAGACAGGGGCAGAGCAAGACCTAAAAAAATAACTTCCAACGAACAAGCTAGCAAGCATAGGTTTTCTTGCTAGCTTGTTTTTATTATTAGAAATTTTTTTTAAAACGAGCAAGTTGCGAATAAGGGTCCGATTAGCAAGTTGTGGCAGTTGAACTTGCGAAGACAGGTCCAATTAGCAAGTTCGAGGCTGGCTACTTGCGAACAGGGCTCTCGATAGCAAGTTCGCCTTCACCCACTTGCGAATGGCCTCTTCAATAGCAAGTAGCCGTTGAGGAACCTGCAAACAAGGCCTCCGTTAGCAAGTTGACCACCCAGTTCTTATAAAATAAGCTTTTACCAATAGAGGATTGCTCTAAAGTTCAAACCAGCTTTTCCTAAGAGCGTCTCTGCACATTGTTCAGGGGCCGGATATTTGCTACAATAAGAGCTGTGAATAGTCAAATTAGAGAGGGTGCTAAGATGCGTTTTTTAGCGATTGATAGTGCGACGCTATCCCTGAGCCTGGCCCTGCTGGAGGACCAGACCCTGATCAGTGAGATAACCACCAATACCAAAATTAAACATTCTACCCAGCTCCTGCCCCTGATCCAGACCATGATGGAGACAGTTGGCTGGCAGCCTGAAGACCTCGAGGGGGTTATTATTTCCAAGGGACCAGGCTCCTATACGGGACTTCGGATAGGGGTTACGGCGGCCAAGGTTTTGGCTTCTACATTAGGGATCCCCTTGTATTCTGTGCCCAGTCTCCTGGCCCTGGCTGCTAATATTCGGGCCCAGAAGTCACTAGTACTTCCCTTCTTCGATGCCCGCCGCCAGACTGTTTTTGCAGCGGCATATTTGAAGGATGGCCAGGCTTGGACAGCTTTAGAAGAGGTGAAGCACGGGGCTTTTTCCGACTGGCTAGCTAGTTGGGAAGACCGCCTAGACGACTACGACCAGGTTTACTTTATCAGTCCGGACCTAGCGTCCTATGAGAGTGCCTTGGCCCCTATCCTCTACCAGCACGACCATTGTCACTTGGCCGCGCCGGAAGACAGGATCATCTATGCCCATAAGATGGTCCAGCTCCCTCTCCAGCTAGAAGATGTGGATACCTTCCTGCCCGATTATGCCAAATTGGCTGAAGCAGAAGAAAACTGGCGGGAGAAAAACCCCGGTCATGATGGGGAAAATTATGTTGAAAGAGCAGATTAACCAATACTTTAGCTGGCTAGGCCACTTATTTAGGGCGCCCCAAGCCGACTTGTTGGACCGTATTGAAGTCCGGCAAGAAGAGCTAGTTCTGGCTTCTGGTTTAGCTTTCAGCCTGCGTTTATCCGACCAGACGGCCTTGAAGCAGATGGTTGACTTGGAAAAATTAGCTTATGGCAAGGTCATGTGGGGGATGAAGGATTTCTACCGGGACATGGTGGGGCGGCCGGATACTTTTTATCTCCAGGCCTTTTCCCATGGTATTCTCTTGGCTTTTATTGCTTGCCGGGAAGAGCCTGACCATCTCCATGTGTCTAATTTCATGGTGGCCCCTAGTTGCCAGGGCCAAGGTTTAGGTAGCTACTTATTGGAAGAAGCGAAGCATTTGGCCCAACAAGTTGGCCTCCAAGAAATTCAATTGGAGGTCCGCCAATCCAATAAGCAGGCCCAAGCTTTTTACCGGGCGCGGGGCTTTCGACGCTTGAAGACCCGGAACTTTTATTACCACGATAACCGTGAACATGCCGACCTCTTGGCCTGGCGCTTTGAGGAGGTCGATGACCACCATGCTTAAACGTTTGGAGACAGGCGGGGGAGAAGACATGTGGCTACTTTTGCAGGCTGCTTATCCCCAGACCCCAAGCTGGACCATTGAGGCCCTCGACTACTTCCTCAGCCGGCCCTATGCCCAGACTTTTGCCTACTATGATGGGGAAGATTTAGTGGCCCTGGCACAATTCCAATTATTAGCGGGAGAAGCGGAACTGCTTAATCTGGCGGTTCTACCAGCCTATCAAAGGAAACGACTGGGCCAACAGCTTCTAGAAGAAGCAATTGGTCAGTTGGCAGGCGAAGGGGCCGAGCGTATTTACTTAGAAGTGCGAGCGGGCAATCTCCCAGCCCAGGCCCTCTACCAGAAGCTCGGCTTTGAAAGACTAGCCATCCGCCAGAGCTACTATCCGGACGGAGAGGATGCCTGGATTTATTGTTTATTAGTCTAAAGATAGAAAAGGTGAGAAGATGTCAGTAACCTTATTAGCAATCGAATCGAGTTGTGATGAGACAGGGGCTGCTATTATTCGTGATGGCAAGGACTGCCTGGCTAATATCGTAGCCACCCAGGTCAAAAGTCACATGCGCTTTGGTGGGGTGGTTCCTGAAATTGCCAGCCGCCACCATGTGGAACAAATTACACAAATTGTTGACTTAGCCTTTGAAGAGGCGGGCCTGACCTGGGAAGAAATTGACGGGATTGCGGTGACCAAGGGCCCGGGTTTGGTGGGCTCTCTCTTAATTGGGATTACCGCAGCCAAGACCCTGGCCTTTGCCCATGACAAGCCCTTAATTGGTGTCAACCATATTGCGGGCCATATCTACGCCAATCAACTGGTCCAAGCCATGGACTTTCCCCTGCTTGCCTTGGTGGTGAGTGGTGGGCATACGGAATTGGTTTATATGCCAGAAGATGCTGTCTTTGAGAAGTTTGGAGATACCCGTGATGATGCAGTCGGGGAGGCTTATGATAAGGTGGGGCGCTTGCTTGACCTGCCTTATCCGGGTGGCAAGCGGATGGATGAATTGGCCCAGGAAGGCCGCGATACTTATGCCTATCCCCGTCCCATGCTCGATGAAGATAATTTTGATTTCAGCTTTAGTGGGCTGAAATCGGCCGTTATTAACCACCTTCACAATGCTGACCAACGCGGGGAAAAGCTTGTTAAAGAAGATGTGGCGGCTTCCTTCCAAGCGGCTGCAGTTGAGGTTCTCGTTGAAAAAACCTGCCGGGCCCTGGATGAATATCCTGTTAAGCAGCTCTTAGTGGCTGGTGGGGTAGCAGCTAACAGTGGCTTGCGCCGCGAGCTCCAAGCGGCTCTAGCTGACCGCCATCCAGAAGTGACCCTTTACTTCCCGCCCCTCAAATATTGTGGCGATAATGCAGCCATGATTGGTGCGGCAGCCTATAGCCTCTACCAAAAAGCTGCCTTCGCTGATTTGAGCTTGGATGCTGTGCCAGGCTTGGATATTAGCGATTCTTAACAAATTTAGAAACTAGAAAACCACTATCTTTACTCATGTTGATGTGAAGATAGTGGTTTTTGTTTGATATCCTGTTAATAGTGTAATCAAAGGGCCTACTTGCTTTCTGGTTCCCTGTTTGCTAGCTTGTCTCTTTAGGCTCAAGTCTCATTTGCCTACAATTGACTGAGCAAGTCTTCCCATTGGTCCATAAGTTCTTGGTGCTGGGCCTTGAGGGGTTCGAGTTGGGCGTTGAGCTCGAGGATTTGGGCGTTGTCTTGGTAGACTTCGGGTTTGGCCATTTCCTGTTCGATGGCTTGGATTTGTTCTTCGATTTGGGTGATTTCTTCTTCGCATTGGTCGACGAGACGCTGTTGGCGGCGTTGCTCGCGTTGTTTTTGTTTATTTTCTTCGTAGCTGAGCTTGCCTGAAGACTTCTCTTCGACTTTTTGGGCTGGGTCTTGACCAGTGTCTTGGGCGGCTTGCCGGGCTTCTTCTTCGGCCTTTTTGGCGAGGTAGTAGTCATAGTCGCCCAAGTAGAGCTTGCTGCCTTCTGCTGAGATTTCGAGCACTTCGGTAGCTAGGCGGTTGATGAAGTAGCGGTCGTGGCTGACAAAAAGCAGGGTGCCATCATAATCGATCAGGGCATTCTCTAGGACTTCTTTGGAGTCAATATCCAAGTGGTTGGTGGGTTCGTCAAGGACCAGGAAGTTGTCATGGTCTAAGGCGAGTTTGGCTAGTTCCAAGCGGGCTTTTTCGCCCCCGCTGAGGCCATGGACGGGCTTCTCAACATCACTTCCGCTAAAAAGGAAGCTCCCCAATATGGTCCGAATATCTTGCTCATTCATGCTAGGGTGGTCATCCCAGAGTTCGTGGAGGACGTCCTTTTTGGAATTGAGATTGCCTAGCTCTTGGTCGTAGTAGCCTAGGCTCACATTGGTTCCAAGTTGGTAGTCGCCCTTTAATGGTGGGATTTGTCCCGTAATGGTTTTGAGCAGGGTAGACTTGCCGACGCCATTTGGGCCGACAATGGCCAGGGCCTTCTGTTTGCGTAAATCGATATTAATCGGATAGGACAGGCAATCGTCGTAACCGATAGCCAGGTCATCGACCGTGAGAACGACATTACCGCTCGACTTTTCTGTAGAGAATTGGATACGGGCTGAGCGTTCGTCCTGTTGGGGCCGGTCCAGCTTGTCCATTCGTTCCAGTTGTTTGCGTCGGCTCTGGGCCATTTTGGTAGTGGAGGCACGGACCAGGTTGCGGGCAATATAGTCTTCTAACTTATGAATTTCTTTTTGTTGCTTCTCATAGGCCTTCATCTGGGTTTCCAGACGGACCGCTTTTTCCTTCAAGTAGAAGCTATAATTTCCGGCATAGTGTTCGATGCCGTGGTGGGTCATCTCATAAGTTTCATTGCTGACATGGTCGAGGAAGTAGCGGTCGTGGCTGACGATCAAGAGGGCGCCGGGATACTTGGGCAGGTAGCCTTCCAACCAGTTGAGGGTATCGATATCCAGGTGGTTGGTTGGTTCGTCTAGGATCAGGATGTCCCGCTTCTCTAGGAGCACCTTGGCCAGGGCCAGCCGGGTCCGCTGACCGCCAGACATCTGTGAAATAGGCTGGTCGTACATGTCTTCGGGGAAGCGGAAGCCGTGGAGGACCATACGGATCTCTGAATCATAGCTATAGGCATTGCGCTGGTTGATTTCTTCTTGGATTTGGTCATAGGTCTTCAGCGCTTGTTCATAGCGGTCAGGGTCTTGGATGACAGCTTCATCGGCCAGGACCATGGCTGCTTCATTGGCCTGGTCAATCAAGGCCAAGTCTTCTGCAAAGACGCTCTTCATCTCTTCATAGACTGTCCGTTCGCTGTTGACAGCAGAGTGTTGGTCCATATAGGCAATCCGGGTTCCCTTGCGTTGGGAGACGGTACCTTGGTCTGGAGTCTCAATGCCCGCTAGGATCTTCAGTAGGGTCGATTTACCAGTACCGTTTCTACCGACTAGACCAATGCGACTGTTATCTTGAACTGTAATTTGAATGTCTTCAAAAAGGGTCTCAGCCCCAAAATGTCGGGCTAAATTGGAACCTTGTAAAAGAATCATTGTCTAGCCTCCTTCTAAAATACTATTCCTAGTTTAGCATAATTCTGCCATAGGGACGACTAACAAAATTTCGCTTAGATTGTGAAAGGCCTTGCAAAATTGACTTTATCCCTTAAAATAGACTTATGGTGTGCATAAAATAATTGAAATGAATATGAAGGAGCGATTCAATGGAACAAAGAAAATTAGTGAGCCGTCACTTAGAAGAAGTTGAAGTCGATGGCTTACGCTTCAAAGATCATAATAAAGATGGTCGAGTCAATCCTTATGAAGATTGGCGACTGAGTCCAGAAGAGCGAGCTAAGGACTTAGTCGGGCGGATGAATCTCCGCGAAAAAGCCGGTATGATGGTCCTTATCGACAAGCCCATGGGAATTTCAGCTGAAGAAGGTGAACCAACCAGCCATGATGGGGTCATCAATGAAGCCGATAAGGAGATCCAGTATCCCCATCCGAAGCACGAGTATCCGACTTCGACGCTTTTGGAAGACTTCCAAATCCGGCATATTATCTTAAGAGAGAATGCCGAGCCGGAAGAGATCGTGACCTGGGTCAATACTATGCAGGAGATGGTCGAGGAAAGTCGCTTAGGGATTCCCTTGCTGGTCTTATCCAATTCGAAGAATGAAAACAACGAAGCCGCTTTTAATGCAGAATCAGCGATTGGGCGCTTTACCCAATTTCCTGGCACCCTGGGTCTAGCAGCCACTCGCAATATGCCTTTGATCAAGGCCTTTGCTGAAATTGGTAAGCAAGAATTCTGGCACAACAATATCCGCAAGGGTTATATGTATATGGTAGATACCGCGACGGACCCCCGCTGGTTTAGGACTTCGGGAACCTTTGGCGAGAATCCCGAACAGATTTCAGAAATTGCTGAAACGATTATTCCTGTCTACCAAGGAGAGGACTTAGATGACCAGGGCGTTGCCCTCACCATCAAGCACTTCCCAGGTGGTGGTGCACGGGAGAATGGCTTCGACCCTCACTATGAAGAAGGGAAGTTTAATGTTTACCCAACTCCTAATAGTTTAGAGACCTATCACTTACCACCCTTCAAGGCAGCTATTAAGCACCAACCAAGCTCGATCATGCCTTACTATGCGATTCCTAGCCAGGAAAAATCCAACCTGCCCCAAGAACCCTTCCAAGCAGGTTTTGAAGAGGATGTTGCTTTTGCTTACAACCGCCAATTCCTCCAAGAGCTCTTGCGTGATGACCTAGGCTTTAAGGGCTATATCAACTCAGATACAGGGGTCTTGGATGCTTGTGCCTGGGGTGTTGAAGACCTAACTAAGCCGGAGCGGGTAGCTAAGATGCTCAAGGCGGGGACGAATATTGTCTCGGGGACCACAGAGGTTGAAGCCTTTGAGGAAGCCATGACCCAGGGCTTGGTCGACGAAGAGACAGTGAATGCCCGTTTGGAAGGCACTTTGAAGGAGCTTTTTGCTCTCGGCTTATTCGAGAATCCTTACCAAGATATTGACCAGGCAGAAGCTATCACCAATACGGAAGATAGCCGCGAGATAGCCTATCAGGCCCACCAGGAATCGGTGGTTCTCTTGAAGAATGACCAAGAGCTCTTGCCTTTGACTGAGGACAAGTTAGCGGGCAAAAAAGTTTATGCGGAAATCTTTACCAAGGTCTATAATGAAGAGGAAATGGCCAGCCGCCGCAAGCAAGGAATCTTCGGTAATACCGATGAACTGAACCAAGAATTACCAGAGCAGATTCGCAAGGCCTTCCCACAGATTGACCTGGTGACGGACTACCACGAAGCGGATATTGCCTTACTCTTCTTAGAACCAATCTCGGGTTCTTACTTCGAAGCCACTTCAGGCTATCTGGACTTACAGATCCACCAAGCAACCAACGTGGACCTCGACCGGGTGAAGGCCATCCAAGCAGCGGTTGACCATACGATTATTAACGTTAACCTCGACTTGCCATTTATCTTGGAAAATGTTGAGCCTTTAGCTGATGCCTTAACTGCCAGCTTCAATAGCTTTATCCAGGCCATCATTGATGTCTATACAGGGGCCTGCCCTGCCAAGGGGAAATTGCCTCTAACCCTACCTGCCAATGATGACGTGATTGCGGTTAATGATGAAGGCATTTGTGCCTCACCAAATGATGTACCAGGCTACGATAAGGACAAGTATATGGACCGCGCTTATGCCTATCAAGATAGTGCGGGAAATAGCTACACTTATGGTTTCGGCTTAAGCTTAAATTAAAGTTTTAGATTTGCTCCAAAGTCGAAATCCTGGTAAAATATTCCTATTCTATTTTTCACAATTGAACAAACAGGGGGGATTCTAGTGAAAAAGATACCAAAGGCAACAGCTAAACGCTTATCAATCTACTATCGATGCTTGAAGAATTTCAAGGCAATGGGGATGGACCGTGTCTCTTCCGAACAGATTTCTGATGCGGTAAAAGTGGACAGTGCCACCATCCGACGTGATTTTTCTTATTTTGGGACTTTAGGCAAACGGGGCTATGGTTATGAAATTGATCATTTAATTGAATTTTTCAGCCGCCTACTGAGCCAAGACCAGCTCACCATGGTCGCTCTGATCGGTGTGGGGAATTTGGGGAATGCCTTAATTTCTTATAATTTTAAGCAGTCAAACAATGTTCATATTAATGCCGCTTTTGATATTGACCCAGATAAGGTGGGGAAGATTCATGAGGGGGTTCCGATTTATAGTATGGACGAGTTAGTTGACCAATTGGAAGCGCGCCAGATCGATATCGTGATCTTGGCCGTACCAGGTCAGGCTGCTCAGAGTGTGGTGCCACAGCTTGAAGAAGCTGGCGTCAAGGGTATTTTGAATTTTTCGGCCAGCCGACTTAATGTTCCTAAAGATATTTTTGTCCAAACAGTTGACTTAGCTAATGAATTACAAACGCTGATCTACTACGTGACCAACCACTAAGGAGAAAAACTTTCTAGCCTAAAACGATCAAAAAAGTGCCTCAAAGGAGCCAAGTAGCTCTCTTTGGGGCACTTTTTGATTAATGGCTTTTAAGCCGACTTATCTGGTTTATAGATTTTTGATTCTCTGGTAGGCTCGAATTAATTGGATACTTTGGAAGATATCGTGGCTTGCTAAGAGAATATTAATGAAGGGAAGGAAGGACCAACCGTTTTCACTGACCATTGAAATAGCCAGGGAGAGGAAGAGACCAGCCAGGATGATTTTTAGCACAATATTCATGACTAGTGATTGTAAAGACATAGCAACACTCCTTTTTAATCTTGCATCGTAATATGTAATGTAACGAAAATATAGCTAAAAGACAAGTGAGATCAGCTATTTTGGCGGAAAATTTAAAGAAAGGCTAAAAGGTCAAAAAAAGTCAACAAAAGACTTGCATTCTAAAATAAAATGTTTTAAGATAATAAATGTAAGTTAGCACTTGGAAGTTGTGAGTGCTAACGATAAAAAGTGAATTGTTTTTGGAACTGATGGAGGAATGTGAATTATGTTAAAACCTTTAAATGAACGTGTGATTGTTCAGCTTGAAGAACAAGAAGAAAAAACAACGTCTGGTATTATACTACCATCTGCAGCCCAAGAAAAATCCCAAGTGGGACGTGTTATTGCAGTTGCAGATGAAACAGAAGATTTCACAAGTCCAGTTAAGAAAGATGACCTTGTCTTATTTGAAAAATATGCCGGCAATGAAGTGGAATATGCTGGTGAAAAATACCTCATCTTAAAGGCGAAAGATATTGTCGCTGTCATTGAAGACTAGATCAAAAATTAAATTTAAAGATTGAATCATTACTTGTGTATCGAGAGGAGCATGAATTTTAATGGCAAAAGATATTAAATTTTCAGAAGATGCCCGTCAAGCTTTAGTGCGCGGTGTGGACAAGTTAGCGAATACGGTGAAGATTACCTTGGGGCCTAAGGGACGTAACGTTGTCCTCGAACAAAGCTATGGTTCACCATTGATCACTAATGATGGGGTAACCATTGCTAAAGATATCGAATTAGAAGACCACTTCGAAAACATGGGGGCTAAATTAGTCGCTGAAGTAGCTTCTAAGACCAATGATGTAGCTGGTGACGGAACCACTACTGCAACAATCCTAACCCAAGCGATTGTTCGTGAAGGCTTGAAGAATGTGACCGCTGGTGCTAACCCTGTCGGCGTTCGCCGCGGGATTGACGAAGCAATCCGGACAGCTGTTGAAGGCTTGAAGGAAAACTCTGTTCAAGTGGAATCTCAAGATGCCATTGCTAACGTTGCCGCTATCTCATCAGGTGACCAAGAAGTCGGCAAGCTAATTGCTGAAGCTATGGGCAAGGTTGGCGAAGATGGTGTGATTACCATTGAAGACTCTAAGTCTATCGATACGACCTTAGATGTGGTTGAAGGGATGGAATTCGACCGCGGTTACCTCTCCCAATATATGGTAACAGACAATGAAAAAATGGAAGCCAGCTTGGAAAATCCTTACATTCTCTTAACAGACCGTAAGATTTCAAATATCCAAGATATCCTTCCTCTTCTTGAACAAATCTTACAACAAGGTAGCCCACTGCTCTTAATTGCTGATGATGTAGATGGGGAAGCTCTCCCAACCCTAGTACTGAACAAATTACGCGGGACCATGAATGTGGTTGCTGTTAAAGCACCAGGTTTCGGCGACCGTCGTAAAGAAATGCTAGAAGACTTAGCTGTCTTAACGGGTGGTCAAGTGATCTCTGAAGATCTCGGCTTAGAATTGAAAGACGCAACCATCAACCATTTAGGTAAGGCTGGTAGCGTTACTGTAACCAAGGACCACACCACAGTTGTTGAAGGTGGCGGCAATAAGGAACAATTAGAACAACGTATTGCCTTAATCCGTAAACAAATCGAAGAAAGCACATCTGACTATGACCGTGAAAAACTCCAAGAACGCTTAGCTAAATTAGCTGGTGGGGTAGCCGTTGTTAAAGTCGGTGCCGCAACTGAATCTGAACAAAAAGAACGTAAACTCCGCATTGAAGATGCCTTGAATGCAACCCGTGCAGCAGTTGAAGAAGGTATCGTTGCTGGTGGGGGTACTGCTCTCATGAACGTTCAAGAAAAAGTTGAAAAAGCAACCGAAGAGCTGGAAGGTGACGCCGCAACAGGTGCTCGGATTGTAGCCCGCGCCTTGGAAGAACCTCTCCGCCAAATTGTTGAAAATGCTGGCTTAGAAGGCTCAGTTATTGTGGAACGCCTCCGTTCTAAAGACCTAGGTATTGGTTTCAATGCCCAAAACAATGAATGGGTAGATATGATTGAAGCTGGGATTGTTGACCCAACTAAGGTAACGCGTTCAGCCCTACAAAATGCTGGCTCAGTTGCAGGCCTTATCCTCTCAACAGAAAGTGTTGTTGCGGATAAACCAGAACTAGAAGCACCAGCAGTTGACCCAAGTGCTATGGCTGGTGGCATGTACTAAGCCACTGATTAAAGAAGAAGCAAGAACTCTCAGAAGAGGGTTCTTGTTTTTTACTTATAACTACAAATACCAAAAACTTTTCGAGTCGTTTGGCTTGAAATTTCGAAACTGAACTATTATCATAGAAGTATAAGATAAATTATTAAGTCAAAAGTATAAAAGAAAGAAGGAGATTTATTTTATGGCAAAATATGGTGTAGTTTTAGGTTCAATCCGTAAGAATTCATTTTCTGAAGCAATTGCAAAAGGATTAGTGGCAGGTTTACCAAGTGACGCTGAAGTGACCTTTATCGAAACGGCTGACCTTCCACTCTATAGCCAAGACTATGATGAAGCAGCTGAACAACCTGCTGAATATACACGTTTCCGTGATGAAGTGCGCGCTCAAGATGCTATTATCTTCGTCACACCTGAACACAACCGTAGCATTCCAGCGAGCTTGAAGAATGCGATCGACTTAGGTTCTCGTCCATATGGTTCAAGCGTTTGGGAAGGCAAGCCAGCTCTTGTTGCCTCACAATCACCAGCAGGTATCGGTGGTGCTATCGCTAACCATACCCTCCGTCAATCTTTAGTCTTCTTAGATATGCCTGTTATGCAACAACCTGAACTTTACATTGGGAACTCTGCTGACTACATCGGTGAAAACGGTGAAATTACAGCAGAAGATACCAAAGAATTCTTAGCAAGTGCTGGTAAAGCCTTCGCTGAATTCGCAGGAAAATTTATCTAAGCTAAGTTTCAATTCAGACTTCAAGAGGCTGAGACAGATGTCCCAGCCTCTTTTTAAATAGCGAACTTTTTTCAAAAACATGGTCCAAAAGTCAGGCCTGACATCCACTTCATGCAGGGTGTGAGGGCTGGCGGGGGAAATAGACCTCTGGAGCAAAGATCCAGAGAAGACTGAAGGTCTTCGGCGAATCTTTGTGAAGAAGACCTATTTCTGCCAGTCTGAACCCGACTACAAACTATTTGGAAATCGTTTACCAACGATTTCCCATAGTTCGCTCCACTGGTTCAGGCTTGATCGACTTTTGTCACACTCTCTTCTTGGACCCCTCTGACTTGAATTCTCTAGTCGGATACTTGATAATGGGAAGTGTAAACCCTTAACAGCAAGCTGAAGGAGGCTTTTTTGATGAAGACCTATCAAAACTATATTAACGGTGAATGGGTAGACAGCAAGTCTGGTCAATATACCGATGTCATTAATCCAACAAGTGAAGAAGTGATTGCTCAAGTTCCAACTAGTAATGCTGAAGATGTGGACGACGCTGTGGCTGCAGCTAAGGCTGCTTTTCCGTCTTGGAATGGTTTAGCTGTAGATGAACGCAAGGGCTATTTAGAGAAGGTGCTTGAAGGCCTTAAAGCGCATAAGGAAGAATTAGTCGATATTGTGGTTGAAGAGATGGGCGCTAGCAAGGCTTTTTCCCGAGATAACCAGGTGCGCAAATCGATCGGGGAATTGGAAGGAAGTCTCAAGGCCTTGGACCGCTTCAACTTTGAAGAACGTTACGATACGGCGACTGTTATTAAAGAAGGATCGGGAGTGGTTGCCTGCATTACGCCATGGAATTATCCTTTGAACCAGATCCAACGTAAGCTCACTCCAGCTCTTTTAACTGGTAATACCATTGTGGTCAAACCCGCCTCAGATACCCCTCTCACAGCCATTAAATTCATGGAAATTATTGAAGAAGCTGGCCTACCTAAAGGGGTCGTTAACTTGATCACCGGGCGGGGGAGTGAAGCTGGAGACCTTCTCGCTGGCCATGAGGATGTGGCTATCATTTCCTTTACCGGGTCAACCGAAGTCGGCCGCGGCCTCTACGATAAAGCGAGTGGTAGTATCAAGCGCCTCGTCCTTGAACTCGGTGGTAAGTCTGCTCTCATTGCCCTCAAAGGTGGTGATAAGGAACTCGCTGTGGCTAAGTCAATGAATACTGTGCTCGATAATCAAGGGCAGACCTGTGCAGCCTTGACCCGCCTCTTTGTCCCAGAAGATGAATTGGAAGACTATAAGACGGCTATCAAAGCCTTCTATGACAAAGAAGTGGTCCTCGGTGACCCAGCCGATGAAGCAACTAAAGTTGGCCCTATGGTTTCCGCTAAGCAAAAAGAAACCGTTGAAGACTATATCAAAAAAGGTAAGGCAGAAGGTGCTGAAGTCTTGGTAGGCGGAGGAAAAGTAGACCGGACAGGCTACTATGTGGATCCGACAGTCTTTGTCAATGTGACCAATGACATGACCATCGCCCAGGAAGAAATCTTTGGCCCGGTCCTCTGTGTGCTGACCTATACCGACACAGAAGACGCCATCAAACAAGCCAATGACTCCCCTTATGGCCTCTCTGGCGCTGTCGTTGGTCCAGAAGAAGAAGCCAAGGCAGTGGCTCGCCAATTGCGGACAGGTAACGTCTTCGTCAACGATAATCCAGGTAGCGATCAAGCACCATTCGGCGGCTACAAAATGTCCGGCTTAGGTCGCGAAAAAGGCTACTACGGCCTAGAAGACTACGTCGAAATCAAAGCCATCTTTGAAAAATAAAGGGTGTGAGGGCTGGCGTTTAGCTTTCGTTCACTGGAGCAAGTCACCAGAGCAGTCTGAAGGACTGCGGCGGGGGCTTGTGAAGTGATACGAAAGCTGCCAGACCGAATCCGACTATAAAGGGTGTGAGCAAGAGCGTTTAGCTTTGGAAGCTTGGAGTAAGTCGGGATAAGGGCAAGCAAGGCTTGCACGTTTCCGACTTGCGAAAGCAGTCCAAAGCTGCTCTTGCGAACCCAACTATAAAGGGTGTGAGAGGATGCGGTAGAAAGGGACCTCTGGCTCTTTGTGAAGAGGAGCCCTTTCTGCATCCTTGAACCTTTTCCATTCCAAGGCTCCAACTGAAGTAGAAGTTGGGGCCTTTTTATAATGGTTTTTCATTAGTAGCTGCTGACAAATAGGATTCTTTAAGCAGCTTTTCTCAATCAATCTTGCACCAGGGACGAACTTTGTTTATGATTAAACATAAGACTTAAAAAGAATGGAGTGGCAAAGATGGCAATTTGGTCGAATGACTTTCATGACGCGATGTCAGAAGCGGCTTATCAATTCAATCAATCAATTCAAGTGGATGACAGACTGTTGGATGCTGACCTGCAGGGTTCAATGGCCCACGCAAAGATGTTGGGGGCCCAAGGAATTATTGAGGAAGCGGAAGCAGAGGCGCTCTACCAGGAATTGGGGCAGATGCGAGAAGACTACCGTGACGGCAAGCTAGCCATTGACTATGAGGAAGAAGATGTCCATAGTTTTATTGAAGCGGAACTGACCCGGCGCTTAGGGGATACAGGTAAGAAGGTTCACACCGGCCGCAGTCGGAACGACCAGGTTGCCACCGCCTTGAAGATCTATGTTCGGGATGAGATTGAAGTCCTCTGTGGCCTCTTGGAGGATGCCATGCTGGGCTTTGCTAAGAAGGCCCTCCAGCATACGGAAAGCATCATGCCGGGCTATACCCACTTGCAGCGGGCCCAACCCATTACTTATGGCCACTATTTGATGGCCTATGCGGAAATGCTTTTGCGGGACTATGGCCGTTTGCAGGATGTGGGTAAGCGGATTGATTTAACCATGCCACTGGGGGCTGGTGCCTTGGCGACCTCTTCTTTCCCCTTGAATCGCGATTTAACGACGGAACTCTTGGACTTCTTGACCCCATCGGCCAATAGTTTGGATGCAGTGTCTGACCGTGACTATAGTATTGAGATGCTGAGTGCCCTGTCGCTTCTGGCCATGCACCTCAGCCGGTATGCGGAAGAGACGATTCTTTGGGCCAGTCAGGAGTTCCATTTCATTCACCTGAAAGATTCCTTCTCCACCGGCTCATCCATTATGCCCCAGAAGAAGAATGCCGATATCCATGAATTGATGCGCGGAAAGACGGGGCGGGTCTATGGCGATTTGATTAACGTGCTTACCCTGATGAAGGGCCTCCCTCTCGCTTATAACAAGGATATGCAGGAAGAAAAAGAAGCCCTCTTCGACGCTATCGATACCATGAAGATGATGGTGAGTCTCCTACCAGCCATGTTGGAAGCAACGGTTGTGGATGAAGAGGCCATGTATGCCGCTTGTGGCCAGGGCTTCTTGAACGCTACTGATTGCGCCGACTACCTGGCTGCTAAGGGAATGCCCTTCCGTGATGCCTACCAAATCACCGGGAATATCCTTCAATACTGTAGCGAAAAGAACCTAACCCTGGAAGATCTCTCCTTGGAAGATTATAAGCGCTATGCGGATGACTTTGAAGCAGATATCTTTGATGCAATCGACTTGAAGGCCTGTGTCTACCGGCGTAATGTTCTGGGTGGACCAGCTCCTGAACGGGTGGAAGAACATGCCCAAGCCCTCTGCCAAGCCCTCGAGCGGTCGTAGGATAAGTCCTAAAATAAAATCCTAAAGTTCAGTTGACATTTGATTCAGCCGTGATATAATAACAGTTAAATTAAAGTACTCTCATAAAAGAGATGCGGAAGAGTAGCAAAGTCCCTGAGTAAAGCGAGCAGGTGGTGGTGGAAGGCCTGTCTGAAGACTCTGTGAAGCGCGCCGCATAAGCTCGACTAGATAAGATAAACTAGTTCGTGTCCGAGCGTTAATCGGCTAGAGATGTTGGCTTTGCCAGCAAGTAGAGTGGTACCGTGGATGCTTATTAACTCCGCCTCTTCAGATTGGAAGAGGCGGTTTTTTATATTTAAGGAGGAGTTTATAATGCCAGAGAAGGAAGTAAAGAAGGTTTTAATGGCGTATTCAGGTGGTTTGGATACCTCCGTAATTATTCCTTGGATTAAGGAAACTTATGGGGCTGACGTTGAAGTGATCGGAATGACCGCCAATGTTGGTCAGGAAGAAGACTACGAGTATTTAAAGAAGAAAGCTGTCAATTGTGGGGCTTCTAAATTATATGTCGAAGACCTCCGCGAAGAATTTATTACAGATTATATCTATCCTGCCATGCGGGCTGGGGCTAAGTATGAAGGCAAGTATCTCTTAGGGACCGCCTATGCCCGTCCACTAATTGCCAAGCGGATGATTGAAATCGCCCATGAAGAAGGCTGCGATACCATCGTCCATGGCTGTACCGGTAAGGGGAATGACCAAGTGCGTTTCGAGCTCGGCTTGCGTGAATTCGATCCAACTATTCAAATTATTGCCCCATGGCGGATCTGGGATATTCAATCCCGGGAAGACGCTTTTGATTATGCAGAAGCGCATAACGTTCCGCTACCGATTACCCGTGAGACGAACTACTCTAAGGATGAAAACCTCTGGCACCTCTCCCATGAAGGCTTGGACTTGGAAGATCCTAGCCAGCAACCTAAACTAGATGATATTTTAGAATTAGGGGTGTCACCTCAACAAGCGCCAGACGAGAGCACCTATGTGACCATCGATTTTGAAGCAGGGAACCCTGTCGCTGTGGATGGCGAAAAATTGGATCCCATCGCCTTAGTTGAAAAATTAAACGAACTCGGCGGGGCAAATGGGATTGGCATCCTCGATATTGTTGAAAACCGTCTCGTCGGGATGAAGTCTCGGGGCGTTTATGAAACACCAGGTGGACACATCATCTACCATGCCCATGAAAAATTGGAAGAATTATGTTTAGACCGCGATAGCTTGCAGTTTAAACAAGTCCTTGCCCATAAATATGCGGAATTAGTGTATAATGGCTTGTGGAATTCACCTCTACGCAAGGCCCTCCAACAATTTGTGGATGAAACCCAAAAACACGTCACTGGCCAAGTCAAGTTAGAGCTTTACAAGGGTAATGTCATTGATGCAGGGACGACCAGTCCTTACTCTCTTTATAATGAAGAACTGGCAACCTTTGACGAAGATGATATCTACAACCAAAATGATGCGGAAGGTTTCATTAAGCTCTTCGGCCTGCCACAAACTGCCCGGGTGCTTGCTGAAAAAGAATGGAAAAAGGACGGCAAAATTTAATGAAAAAACTAGTTAAATATAGCCTGCAGCTCCTAATGGTCTTTCTCCTCGCCTTTAGTCCACTACTGGCTGGAGCAGGGGCCTTGGTCCAAGCGGCAGAAGACCAGTCGCAAACTTCAGGGCAAGTAGCAGGCAACGACCAATTACTTGATGAAATTAAGAAGCGGGGCGTCATTAAGCTAGGCGTCAGCCCCGACTACCCACCCTTTGAGTTCTTGACCCGTGAAGGTGGCGAGAACAAAACGAAGGGGATCGATATCTCCCTAGCGGAAAAGATCGCTGATGATCTTGGGGTTAAACTGGAAATCGTGAATATGGAATTTTCCAGTCTGATGTCTTCCTTAGAGACTGGTGCCATTGATATGATTATCTCAGGGATGACTTATACGGAGGAACGGGATAAGTCCGTAGACTTCACCAAACCCTACGAGAATGCTGGCCAATCCCTTGTTATCCGCAAAGACGATACGGACAGACTCAAAGATAAGGATAGTTTCGTAGAAGGAACGGTTGTGGGGGTCCAACAGGGGTCGTACCAAGAAGACCTGGCCAAGGCCCACATGCCTAAAGCCAAGCTCCTTACCATGCAACAGGTTCCTGACCTGCTCAGTGCCCTAGGAACCAAGCAAGTGGATGGGGTCTTAGTCGATGAGATTATGGCCCGGACCGCGACCAAGGGCAATGACCAGTTGACTTATGTCGATGCCAAAGTCCCACGGGAAGAAAATGACGGCAAGGCAGTTGTGATTCCTGAGAACCAACCGAGCCTAGGGGAAGCCATTAACCACACTATTGATGAAGTGGTTGAACAAGACTTGGTTAACCAATGGGCGGACGAAGCTGCGGACCAATTAGCTGCTACCGACAATGTGGATTGGATGCAGTATTGGCCTTTCTTCTGGGACGGTATTAAGACGACCCTCTTAATCTCCATTCTCTCGATTGTCTTCGGGATGATTCTGGGTTCGCTCCTTGCCGTGATGCGGATTTCTAACTTGAAATTCCTCTCTGGCATTGCAGGAGCCTATGTCGAATTTGTTCGGGGGACACCTCTGATGATCCAAGTTCTCTTTATCTTCCTAGGGGTTGGGGGCTTGCTCGGTATTAGCCCATTGCTGGCTGGTTTGATCGCTGTTTCTCTCAACTCAGGAGCCTATATTTGTGAGATTATCCGTGGTGGTCTCCAGTCCGTTCCTAAAGGCCAGGCCGAAGCTGCTCGGTCTCTTGGTTTGGACTACAAGACAACTTTGCGGAAGATTATCTTCCCACAATCCCTGCGCTCCATTTGGCCTTCGTTAGGGAACGAATTCGTGACCTTGATTAAGGAATCTTCTATTGTATCGACTATTGGGGTAGCCGAATTAACCTTCCAAACCCGGGCTGTTACCAGCCAGACTTACCAAGGCATTATCCCACTCTTTATCTCTATGGTGATCTACTTCATTATCACCTATGCCTTAACCAAGCTCCTCAACCATTACGAAAAACAAATGAACGCGAAATATAATTAAAGGGTGAGAGGGAGCACGGGTAGAAGTGGACCTCTGGAGCAAAGACCCGAAGAAGACTGCAAGTCTTCGGCAGGTCTTTGTGAAGAGGAGCCACTTCTGTGTGACCAAACCCGACTAAGAAGGGTGTGAAGGCTAGCGGGAGAAATAGACCTCTGGAGCCAGAAGCCAGAGAAGGCTGGAAGCCTTCGACGGATTATGGTGAAGAAGACCTATTTCTGCTAGCCTGAACCCGACTGTAAAGGGTGTGAGCAAAGGCGTTCAGAAAGGGATGACTGGAGGCAAAGAGGATAAGAGCGGCTTTAGCCGGTCGTTCCACTTTGCTGAAGTCACTTCCTTTCTGCCTTTGCGAACCCGACTAGAAAGGGTGAGAGCAAGAGCGTTTAGCTTTGGATGCTTGGAGCAAGTTGGGATAAAGGCAAGCCATGCTTGCACGTTCCCAACTTGCGAAAGCACTCCCAAGCTGCTCTTGTGAACCCGACTTAAAAACTGGGCTTTGTCCCAGTTTTTTGCTATTTACAGTCACTTGACTTGTTAACTTCTTTAAAAATTGGTTACAAATTGGGAATACTTTTGCATTGAAAAATGAAACATGCTATCGTAGTGTAGATATAATATTGCGATAAATATTAACGGAGGAGATTGACTTGAAGAAGAATAAGAAGAAAAAGTTCAATTGGCAAAGAGTTCTAGTTGTCGCTGTATCTCTCTTCTTGATTGGGGGCGTGGGCGTCTATGCCGCCTTGCAGCAGGAACCTGTTCAAACCGCTATTGAAGACCACAAGGAGAGTGGGGCAGAGAAAGCTGTCGCCGATCTCTACTTTGATGAAGCAAAGATGTTCTTAGCTGAGGATATTAGTCAAGAAGATATCGAAGCGGCTAAAGAAGATGTAGCTAATTTGAAGGATGAAGAAGGGATTAAGGGACAATTACAAGGTGATTTGGAAGATGTCCAAAATCGCTATGATGTCCAAAATGCGACCAACAATCTCTTTGAAAAGACCAAGGACAAGCAGCCGCTCAATGGGGCAACCTTACAAAAATGGGTCATTATCAAGGATGGTTTGAAGAAGGCTGATGTTGATAAGGTTAAAAACCAACATAAAGCTGCCTTGGAATCTAAGGAAGATGGGCTCTACGGGACGCTAGCTGACCTTGTGAAGACAGCTGAAGAACAAGCTGACAAGTTCGAGAAATTTACTAAGACCTTAAACGACCTGAAATCTGCTAAGTCTTTAAAACAAGAAGACTTACAAAAAGAATTGGATAAGTTGCGTGAGGAAGCTGAGAAGGAAGAAAATCCTTATGTGACCGCCAAGATGTTAGACATGATCAGTCAAGTAGATGAAGACTTAACGGAACGGATTAGCCAAGCTGAAATTGACCAAGCCCGCAAGTCTGGTGCTTCACAAGATCAAATTAAGAAGTTAGAAGAAGAAGCTAAGAAGGCCCAAGACCAAGCTCGTGAACGGAGCGACCGTCTCCAAAAACAAGCGAATGAAGCGCGCCAACAAGCGACCCAATCTAACCGCAACCAAAGTCAAAATGTGGGCAACCGGGGCAGTCAACGTGTGACCCCGCCAAGCTCTCGTCCAGCTTCTAATAACAATAACGCAAACAACAATAATAATCGTCAAAATCAAAACAACAATAACGACAAGAAGGATGACAAGAAAGCAGAAAACAGCAAAGCATCAAATAACCAACAAAACAATGCCAGCTCTAACAATAATGCAGGTAAGAAAGAAGAAGCGAAGCCAAGTACTGACTCTTCCGCTGTCTCTTCGAAACCGCTGAACGAAAATCAAGGTTCAGCTAATCCATCGACAGCACCTTCTTCTTCCGCCTCTCAAGGGGGCGCGACTACGCCACAAACGCCACCAGAAGGCCAACCGGAAGCACCAGCTCCTAATGATACACCAGCTAATACTGGCTCAAATGCTGGGGCTGACCAAGGCGGAGCAGCTAGTGGCGGGAGCCCAGAAGCAGGCGCTGCTAGCTAAGTTGAATCTTTAATAATTTGAAAATATTTGATAAATAGCTGCTTGAACTATGGGAATTATGCTAAGATACCATATAGTAGAACAGCTTGAGGGGCGGTTTGAACCGTCCCTTTTTCTTAGGAGGATCATTATGCAAAGAAACGGCGAATGGACCAATTGGTATCGGGTCATTATTGGGGCAACTGAGGCCCTGATCTTACTGATATCTTATTTTATTTCATTCTTTATCCGCTATGGCCGTTACGTTCCCTTGCGCAATTTCCAGGCTTTCCAGGGGGCGATTCCGTGGATTTTAATTATCTTTATTGTCTTTAACTTATTGTTCGGGATCTATGTTCTCTACAATAAGTCCAAGGGGGATATCTTCTTTATTACGCTGATTATTCAAGCCCTATTGGCTGTGGTTGCCATGGTCTTGAGTTTCGTGGGGCGTTGGTTTGCTTTTCCACGTTCGGTTATTTTGATTGACTTTTTTGTGTCAACCCTCTTGATCTATGCCTTCCGGGCTCTAGTCTTTAGTATGTACCGCCGCTATGCCAGCAATAAGCGGGTGATGATTGTTGGTGAAGAAGAGGAAGTCTTTCCTGCTATCTTCAATTTCAAATCATCCAAGTCCACCCGCCATATTGTAACCCATGTGGTGATCGACCACTACTATGATAATGTGAAGGCCCGCTTGGATGAATTCGATATTGTTTACCTAGCCTCACAGATCGAAGAAGAGGAAAAACTCCGCCTCTATTCTCTCCTGATGGCGGAAGATAAAAAGCTCTTCCTTAATTCTAAGTTTGAAAACTTAGTCATGGTCAACCCTAATATCATGAACTTTGAGGATGAGTCGATTATTGAAACCTCTGACTTCAAGATTCCGGCAGATCAGGCCCTGATCAAGCGGCTCTTGGATATTATTGTTTCTCTTGTTCTTTTGATCATTGCTTCCCCGATCATGCTGGTAACGGCCCTCTTGGTGAAGCTCACCTCTAAAGGCCCCGTCTTTTACCGGCAGACACGGATCACCAAGGGCAATCGTGAATTTGAAATCTATAAGTTCCGGACGATGACAGCGACTGCGGAGGACAGCACGGGACCTGTGATTGCAACCAAGAATGATGCAAGGATCACAGGAATCGGCAAGTACCTGCGCTCCCTGCGCATCGATGAACTGCCTCAATTATTCAATATCTTGAATGGGGACATGTCATTGGTTGGGCCACGTCCCGAACGTCCCTTCTTTGTTGAGCAATTCCAAGAACAAAACCCTCACTATTACCTCCGCCATAATGTACCAGCTGGCCTGACAGGTTATGCCCAAGTTTATGGCAAGTATGCGACGGACTTTAACAGTAAGCTCAACTTTGACTTGATCTATATCAAGACCTATTCCATTATCCTAGACTTCAAGATCCTATTACAGACGATCAAAATTCTCTTCGACAAGGTCTCCTCTTCCGGAGTAGACGAAGAAAGCAAACAAGTCGTTGACCGCGAAGCCATCAAAAAAATGAACATCCAAGTCATTGACTAAACAGGGTGAGAGCAAGAGCGCTTAGACTTGAATGATTGGAGGCGCATCGAATAAGACTGACGCTAGTCAGACGTTTCGATGCGCTGAAATCACTTCAAGTCTGCTCTTGTGAACCCGACTACAGGGTGAGAGCAAGAGCGTTTAACTTTGTCTACTTGGAGTAAGACCCCAAAAAACATTGATGAAATAAAGCTTTTTGCCTATAGCTTTACAAGAAAGAGCCTGGACTTGTATCCCCGGCTCTTTCTTTTTCTATTTTTTTGATTTTTATAAGCCAGCTAGATAGCTTGGGATTGGCTTTTTTGCGACAAAGTTAGGGTGAAGTGTTATAATGATAGAAAAATGACAAACAGAGGTGCCTTTATGAATTATCCAGATGACAGTTTAACCCTACATACTGACCTCTATGAGATCAATATGATGAAGACCTACTGGGAAAGTGGCAAGGCTGAACAGTTTGGGGTTTTTGAAATTTATTTTCGTAAGAATCCCTTCAATAATGGCTATGCGATCTTCGCAGGTCTGGAACGGGTAATCGATTATATTAAGAATTTACGCTTTACTGATTCAGATATCGCTTATTTAAGGGAGACAGTAAACTACCCTGATGCCTTCTTAGATTACTTAAAGGACTACCGCTTTCAAGCGACAGTCCGATCCATGGTGGAAGGAGAACTCTGCTTCGCCAATGAACCGCTGATTCAGATTGAGGGGCGCTTGGTGGATTGCCAATTAGTAGAAACCGCGCTCTTAAATATTGTGAACTTCCAAACCTTAATTGCAACCAAGGCTGCCCGCATCCGTACGGTTTGTGGTGACGATGGCTTGGCAGAGTTCGGTGCACGCAGGGCTCAAGAGATGGATGCTTCAGTTTGGGGAGCACGGGCTGCTTATATTGGCGGCTTTGATTCGACTTCTAACGTTCGGGCAGGCAAGACCTTAGGCGTTCCTGTATCGGGGACCCATGCCCATGCTATGGTCCAATCCTTCCAGAGCGATTATGAGGCCTTCAAGGCTTATGCCCAATCCCACAAGGACTGCGTATTCTTAGTGGATACCTATGATGTGATGAATTCTGGCGTTCCAGCGGCGATTCGTGTGGCCGATGAAATGGGCGATCAGATTAACTTTATTGGGGTTCGCTTGGATAGTGGGGACTTGACCTATCAATCCAAACGTGTCCGGACCATGCTCGATGCAGCAGGTTATGAAGAGGCCATCATCGTGGCCTCCAATGACTTAGATGAAAAGACCATCCTTAACTTGAAGATGCAGGGGGCGAAGATTGATTCTTGGGGTGTCGGAACGAAGTTAATTACTTCCTTTGACCAAGCTGCTCTCGGGGCAGTTTACAAACTCTGCTCCATGGAAGATGAAAATGGTAATTTGGTCCCTACTATGAAGATTTCAAGCTCCCCTGAAAAGACCACTACTCCAGGTGACAAGCAGGTTTGGCGCATTACACGTAACTCAGATGGTAAGTCTGAAGGGGACTATGTCGCGCTTAAACACGAGCGCCCCGACCAATTGGATGAGCTCTTTATGTTCCATCCTACCTATCCTTATATCAATAAGACCGTTGTTGACTATACGGCGCGTCCGCTTTTGCAGACGATTTTTGACAAGGGGGAATTGGTCTATGACCAACCAGAATTAGACGAGATTAAAGACTATACTAAAGGACGCCTTGATTCGCTGTGGGATGAGTATAAGCGGATTTTAAATCCAGAACAGTACCCAGTCGACCTTTCACAGGAGCTCTATGATTTGAAGATGAACAGCATTAAGCAGATTAAGGAAAAGATTAAAGCAAATGTGGCAGCAGATAAAGGAGGAGAATAATGCGTCCTTTACAAGCGCATATTATTGACCAACTCTGTGTGAAAGCAAGTATTGATGTAGATGCAGAGATCCGCCAATCGATTGACTTTATTAAGGCCTATTTTAAGAAGCATCCTTTTTTCAAGACCCTAGTTCTAGGGATTAGTGGGGGCCAAGACTCGACCTTAGTGGGCCGGCTCTGCCAGCTAGCCATGGAAGAATTGCGCGAAGAGACGGGCCGGCAAGACCTTCGTTTCATTGCAGTCCGCCTTCCTTACGGTCAACAGTTGGACGAGGATGATGCCCAGAAAGCTTTGGATTTTATCCAGGCTGACCAGGTATTGACCGTCAATATCAAGCCAGCTGTGGATGCCCAAGTGGCTGCCTTAGAAGTAGCAGGTCTTGAAATCACGGACTTCAATAAGGGGAACATCAAGGCTCGCCAGCGGATGATTAGCCAATTCGCCATTGCTGGAGCCGATAAGGGGATTGTGGCAGGCTCTGACCATGCGGCTGAAGCCGTTACGGGCTTTTATACCAAGTTCGGTGATGGGGCAGCGGATATCATGCCTATCTGGCGGCTCAACAAACGCCAGGGGGCAGCCTTGCTCCAAGCGCTCGGGGCAGAGCCTCGCCTCTATGAAAAAGTGCCAACCGCTGACTTAGAAGACGATAAACCGGGCCAAGCCGATGAAGAAGCCCTCGGTGTCTCCTACCAGGCCATTGATGACTACCTAGAAGGAAAGGATCTTGCTGAAGCCGATGCTGAACGCATTGAACAACTTTATCAATCTAGCCAGCACAAGCGAGAGCTGCCGGTCAATGTCTATGACCAGTGGTGGCGTTAAAGACTTGCACATTAGAAATCAATTTATCGATAGAAGAACCCCTGCCAGGCGATGCTTAAGCCTAGCAGGGGTTTTTGTCTTTTTATAGTTTGTTGATTCTCTGATTGATTGCTTTAATTTGTTTGCTATAGTAGAAGTAGTAGCCCAGGGCAATGAGGACAAAAATCAAGCTAAATTGTAGGCTAGCCGAGAGAATGATGCCCCAAGTCAGAGGGAACCAGTTATTCCATGCGGCTAGGCCGAGGAAGGTTAGCAGACTTAAAGCCAGGTGGAAGAAGCCGGCTAAGAGGGGGCTGAGCCTATCTGTTTGGTAGAGGAGGGATCCTCCTCCGCAGACACAACCGACTAGGCTCCAACTGACTAACATTTTAAGATAAGCGGGGGAGGAAGTATAGATGGCACCCATGACAGCAAAGATAACCATACTGATAAAGATTCCTTGGAGGCTTCGTTGAATAAATTCTTTCATGGTGGGACTCCTTTCATAGGCCAAGTCTTTCTTTGAACTGATGGAGAAAACGACGACTGATTAGAATTTTCTTGTGGTTACTAAGTTGAGCATACATATTTCCGGAAAAAGCGAGTTCTAGGCTCTGGATAGCATCTAGGCGGACGAGGCTATAGCGGCTTGCTCGTAAGTAGTCGTTCTTTGGTAAGAGACTTTCTAGCTTCTTTAGGCTGAGCCGGCAAGGATAGGTCTTAGCCTTGGTCCAGATGCTTAGTTCGCCTTGGTTGATTTCTGCATAGAGGATGTCACGGATAGCTAATACCTGGTAAGTGTCCTGGGTCTTGATCGTCAAGCGGTCAGGCTGGTGCTTTCCTTCTAGCTGGTAGAGCAGGTCAGAAGTTCGGTCTAGCCACTGACTGTCAGAGGCACGCAGGATCACTTGGTGCTTGTCTTCGTCTTGGTCAAGGATACGCTGGATGACTAGTTTTTCTATTGTCATAGAAGCTCTCCTCCTTTCTGACCTTAGTATAAGGCAGAACTGGCAAAAAGTCGTCCCGTTTTAGCCGAGCGGTTGTTTTTAGGCCTTGAGTGGTAAAAAAAGCCTGATAAAATCCCCCAGCCGGTAAGGTCTGGGGGATTTGTTTGTAAGCTTTCTTTTGTTGACTTGCTCCAGTGAACGAAAGCTAAGCGCCAGCCCTCACACCCTAGTTCCTACGATTAGTCAAGTATAAATTGGTATAAAGTTGCTAAAGTATACGAGGCAATATTTAGTAGACTGATTT
>NZ_JASPDS010000004.1:0-158515 GCF_030230715.1 Aerococcus sp. UMB1112A
TCATGAAAGATTCATGAGCTTTGATAAGCTCGTTATTGCTGACTTTTTATAGTTGTTTGCTCAACTATTTATTGTTTGAATTGTTGGTTCATCAACTCGAAGTTGATGCCCTACACAATTGGTTCGTCTTCTTTGTTCAGTTTTCAAAGGTCTATCTCGTCACCTTATCGAAGCGACTCAATTATTATATCATCTTTATCGAAAGCTTGTCAAGAACTTTTTAAAAAAAGTTTTTTATTTCTTTCGATTTGATGATCGCCCGCTTGTTCTTTGCCTCGAAGGCTTGAATCAAGCGACTTAATTAGTATATCGAAGTCATCGAAACTTGTCAACACTTTTTTAACTTATTTTTGTTGGCGATCGATTTCGAGGTGATCTCGATCAGCAACAAAAATTATTATACCTCCTTCTCTTCCCTTCGTCAACTCTTTTTCATAAAAAAAGCCAACTTTTTTATCAGTTGGCTTTAAACCCTTATCAAATCTCTAATTTATAGGCGTTCGTTCAATTCTTGAGCAAGTTC
Source organism: Aerococcus sp. UMB1112A (assembly GCF_030230715.1). NCBI lineage: Bacteria > Bacillati > Bacillota > Bacilli > Lactobacillales > Aerococcaceae > Aerococcus > Aerococcus sp. UMB1112A. Next base: position 524 of record NZ_JASPDS010000004.1, read on the forward strand.
TTCGTAACCTTCTCGACCTAAAAGAGCGAACATATTTCTCTTATAAGCTTCCACACCTGGTTGGTCAAAAGGATTCACCCCGTTAAGATAGCCAGAAATAGCGACGGCGATTTCAAAGAAATAAATCAATTGGCCCAGCGTATGTGCGTTAATCGCTGGCGCATGGAGAACCAGGTTAGGAACGCCCCCATCCATGTGAGCGAGTAGGGTCCCTTGGAAAGCCTTGGTATTGACCTCATCAACGGATTGGCCTTCTAAATAAGCAAGCCCATCACTATCTTCAGCTAGGCTTGGGATTTTAATATCCTTTTCAGTCTCCTCAACTTTAACCACCGTTTCAAAGAGGATACGCCGACCGTCTTGGATATATTGGCCTAGGGAATGAAGATCTGTCGAGAAGTTAGCGCTACTTGGATAAATTCCTTTACCGTCCTTACCTTCTGATTCCCCAAACAGTTGCTTCCACCATTCAGCAAAATATTTTAATTTAGGCTCATAGTTAACGAGAATTTCCGTGTTATAGCCCTTGCGGTATAAAATATTTCGGATTGCGGCATAAAGATAGGCGTCGTTCTTGTTCAATTCAGGATCTTGATAAGCCTGGTGGGCCGCTTGGGCACCAGCCAAGAGCTCATCCGTATTAGCACCACTTGCTGCAATAGGTAGGAGACCCACTGCTGTCAGAACGGTAAAACGACCACCGACACCATCAGGAATAACAAAACTTTCATAGCCCATCTGGTCAGCTTCTGCCTTCAAGGCCCCTTTCGCTTGGTCAGTCGTTGCATAAATCCGGGACTTAGCTTCTTCTTCCCCATATTGGTCGATCAAACGCTTCTTGAAGATACGGAAGGCAATTGAGGTTTCAGTCGTGGTTCCAGACTTGGAGATCACATTAATCGAAAAATCCTTGCCCTCTAAAGCGTCCATAACCTCGCTGAGGTAAGTAGCACTCAGGCTATTACCCGCGAAGATGATTTCCAACTTGCTTTCTTGGACAAATTGGTGGGATAGGAAAGAAATGGCTGCCTTAGCCCCAAGATAAGAACCACCAATCCCTAATACCAGGAGAACATCGGACTCAGCTTGAATCTTTTTAGCCGCTTCCTTAATACGTTGGTATTCTTCCTTGTCATAGTCCAAGGGTAGGTCCAACCAATCCGTAAATTCATGGCCAGGCCCCTCGCCAGAACGTAGCAACTGGTGGGCTTGGCTGACTTCACTTTGCATATAGTCAATTTCATGCTGGGAAATAAAGGGATCGAGTTTTGAGATATCTAATTTTAAATCTGCCATAGTTAGACTCCTTACTTATTAAAATGGTTTTCGTGGTAATCCTTGACTAGTCCCGACTGGATATTGGCAAGACCTTCATCCACCCATTCAGGCAGGTTCTCAGCAATCAAGCCAAAACCGTAATCTTTGGGATGGTGGTGCTTGTGCCAGTTACCGCGGGCTGGTTTTTTATTTTTGAAGAGGGGTTGGAGCGCTCTTAGCGACAGGGAAATCTTTTGGCTGTATTCATCAATATCGATAATCTTGGCTGTGACTTCTTCACCAATCTCATACTGGTTATAAATATCCTTTACAAAGCCGTGGTTGATTTCAGAGATGTGGATGAGGCCCTGGTGGTTAGCGCCGAGACTTACGAAGATGCCATAGCTTTGAATACCTGTCACCTTCCCCTTAACAATATCTCCAATCGCGAATGTCTTGGTCATTAGGCATCACTTTCTGGATCAATAATCTGGATCCCTTCAATAACAACATCTTCTAGTGGTTTATCTTGGCCATCCCGGTCAACATTTTCAATCTGGCTGACCACCTCTTGACCTTCCCTTACTTGGCCAAAAACTGTGTGCCGGTGGTCTAACCAAGGGGTCCCCCCCTTCTCAGCATAGGCTTCAATGATTTCCTCAGGCCACCCGCCAGCCCGCAATTGGCTGACCATACTGGCATCAACTGGTCCAGCTGAGACAATAAAGAATTGTGAGCCATTGGTATTAGGTCCTGCATTGGCCATAGACAGGGCGCCCTTAATATTAAAGAGAGAGAGATTGAATTCATCCTCAAAGGCCTGGCCGTAAATGGACTCTCCGCCGCGGCCCGTTCCAGTTGGGTCCCCGCCCTGGATCATGAAGTTAGGGATGACCCGGTGGAAGATCACACCATCGTAGTAACCCTCTTTAGCATGTTGGATAAAGTTTTCGACAGCTTTTGGTGCTAATTCGGGAAAAAGAGCGACTTCAATTTGACCTTGCTTGGTTTTAATGATTGCTTTAATTTCTTTAGCTTGTTCTTCTAATTGTGGAAATGACATAACATTCCTCCTCTAAAACTATACATATTTTTTATTTCTATTCCTCTCTATTGTACCAATAGTTAAAGAAAATGTATAGTTATCGCTAGTTCTCTAATGGTGAGATTTATGTTATATTTATTAAGTAGCTGTCCAATCGACAGCATACTTTTACATGTAGCCAAAAAATTACCGGAGGCCCTATGGACGTACTAACTAACCTACCGCTTGTGGCAACCCTCAGTGCCATTGTTGTTGCCCAAGCCCTAAAATTTCCCATCGCGCTCTTAATGCGCAAGAGCAATGCCAAACTGGCCTTGCTCCATGCGACAGGGAGTATGCCCAGTTCTCATTCGGCTGCTGTGACAGCCTTGATTACTGCGCTTATCCTTAAATATGGCTACCAATCCGCCTACGTTGCGATTGGGGTGTGTTTTGGCGTGATTATTATGTTCGATGCCATGGGGGTCCGGCGGCAAAGCGGTGAGCAGGGCATGCTTCTTCGCCAATTGCTCTTGATTCTCGAAGAGCGAGCAGCTAAAGAAGACGATCCTATCCTCAATCGCCAATTGAAAGCCATTAAGGAGAGCAAGCTCGTTATCGATGATTATTTAGGCCACAAGCCTTCAGAGGTTATTGGTGGCATTCTGACAGGTATTGTCGTGACCCTACTCCTTAATAGCTTCTTTAATTTTTAAAGCATTTATATAGAAAGGACGTTCTATGGAAACTCTCTCAAGTGATCTGATCATTATTGGTGCTGGACCTAGTGCCCTTTTTGCGGCTTTCTATGCTGGTATGCGCCAGTTGAGCGTAAATATTATTGATAGCCTGCCTGAATTAGGTGGCCAACCCAAGGCTCTCTACCCCGACAAGATCATCTATGACATCCCTGCTTATCCCGAAATTTCGGGGGCGGAACTCATCGACCGCTTATCCCAACAGCTGGCCCGCTTCCATGCGACCACCCAATTCAGCCTCAACCAAGAAGTTTTAAATTTAGAAAACGATAATGAGGAATTTGTCGTCGAAACTAGCCGTGCGACCTATCGCGCTAAGGCAGTCATCATTGCAGCTGGTAATGGCTCTTTCAGCCCCCGCAAGGTTGACCTGGACCAATTAGACCATTATGAAAACCGCGGCGTCGCCTATTTCGTCAGCAATTATACGGCTTATGCGGGTAAGAATGTCGCCATCTGCGGAGGCGGCGACAGTGCCCTCGATACAGCCCTGGCCCTGAGCGATTACGCCAAGGAAATCTATCTGATCCACCGCCGCGACCGCTTCCGGGCCCATGAATACTCCGTTGAAGCCGCCCGGCAAAAGGACAACATTAACTTCATCACCCCCTATGTCCCAACTGGCCTCGAGGGAGACGGCATCAATCTCTCTGCCATCCACCTGCAAAAAGCACGGTCAGACGAAGGCCAACGCATCCCAGTGGACCAAGTCATCATGGCTTATGGCTTTACTTCTTCCCTAGGCGAAATTAAGAATTGGGGACTGGACATCGAAAAGAATAAAGTCCTAGTCGACGGTCACTGCCAAACAAACCGGCCTGGTATCTTTGCCATTGGCGACATTGCAGGCTATCCGGGTAAAAGCGACTTAATTGTTTCTGGCTTTGGCGAAGCCCCTACCGCCATCAACGCTGCCTACCACTACATCTATCCGGAAAAACGCATCAGCCCCTTGCACTCCTCTGACTTACTGAAAGAGGACAAAACAAAATAAAAATAAATAGCGCTTAGCTGAAAAATAAATTCAGCTAAGCGCTATTTTTATATTCTTTGCAATTTCTTTTTCAAACAAGCATAAAGTCCTTGAATCCCTAACTGAAAGAGAACAAAGAAGAGGATAAAGCAGAGCATAAAATAACTTTCTGGTAGGACTTCAATAATTGGATCTGTTGCGGGATCAAAGAGCCAGGCCTGGTTATCAAACAAAACTTGATGGAAGAGAACAAAGACGCGGTTGAAGTTCAACGTTAAGCCGATAATAGCTATAAGGGGCAGATAACGCAGGTAAGCAAAAATCCGATAAAGAAGGTAAAGGGTGCCTGCTTTTAAAGGCTTCCTAGTGAGGAGCCAGCTGAAGCCGAGGCCAGCTAGGAAAGTCGGATAGACCATCAAAAAGAGCTGCTTGACCTCGTAAAAATGGAAACGGGCTGAGGCGGAAGAAGGAAAATAAGCAAAGTCTAGTCCTGTCCGCCATGGAAAATTCAAATAAGTGAGCATCTGCCAGTAGTCATGGAGGACTTCTTGATTGGTCAAGCCCACTCGCTCAGCTAGATTGCCGGCATACAAGACCAAGAGATAGAGGGGCAAGCACCAAATCGTCAATAGCAAGCCGCCTGCTACTAGCCCAATTAAGAGGCTTAAGGTCACTAGGCCGGCTTTTAGATACTTGGCCATAAGTCCATCAACTCTTGATAGTCCTTCACCAGCCAGGTAGGTTCAATATTTAATTGCTCAATGTCGGCTCTCTGGTGAACTCCGGTCTCAATTAAGATCGTTGAAAGACCAGCCCGGTTAGCAGCCAAAATATCCGTGGTCAGGTTATCCCCTAGCATCACGACTTCATCCGCTTCGAGGCCCAAGAGCTCCAAGGCACCGAGGATAATATTGGGGCTAGGCTTGCCGCAGACAATCGGCTCGGTTCGGGACACATGGGCCACCAATTCACCCAAGGCCCCTGCCCCAGGAACAAAGCCATGGCTGGAAGGAAATTGGATATCCGGATTGCTTAAATAAAACTTGGCGCCTGACTGGGCAGCATAGGCGCACTGGGCGAGTTCTTGGTAGGTCACACTTTGGTCTAAGCCCATGACTAAGAGCTCAACTGGCTCGGCCAAGGTATCAGAAACGATCTTATAGCCTTCTTCTGCTACCGTAGCCTTCAAATAATCGCTCCCCATGACATAAGCCTTCTGTCCAGCTTGGCTGGCTTCCTGCCCCAATAAATGGGACAAGGCGTCCACGCTAGTATAAACTTGATCAGGCTCCGCCTCAATCTGGTGGTAGTCCGCCAAGAACTGGACAGCTTCCTGGTGGGACCGCATGGAATTATTAGTCACAAAGAGGAAAGGCTCCTGGGCAGCACGCATCTGCTCGATCCATTCCCGAGCACCAGGAATGGCGGACTTGCCCTTGTAGACCGTTCCATCCAAGTCTAAAAACATGGCACGTTTCTTTTTCATGCTTATTTTTTTCCTTTCGTTGAACGAATTTTAAAGCCCTCTTTTTTCTTATTGCCCTGGGTAATCGTCTTACGCTTAACGCCTTTATTTGAGGACTTGGTCGAGCTTTTATCCGTTTTAATACTGAAATTAGCCTTCTTATCCCGATGGCGCTTGTGTGACTTGTTCTTGCCCTTATCCTTGCGCTGGCTTTTCTTCTTATAGTTTTTATTGTTTCGGTTCTTTTTGGGCCGTTTTTTCAATTGACGGTTGCGCTCTTGGCGTTCTTCCTCGTCGCGCTGGTGTTCCAAGACAAAATATTCGCAGGCAAAATTACAGTACTCCAAGAGATAATCCGTTAGGTGTGAGATCTTACGCTCCAGGGGTACATGGGGTACATCATCTTTATAAAAGCCCTTTAGACGAACTTGTTCATAGGCCCAGTCGCCGACGATATAGTCATAAGTATCCAGAATCGGCATATAGCGGTCAGCTAAAGCTTCCAAATCGATAGCCTCTTCCTGGCTCCATTCCTTAATAATAAAAGGCTGGCCGTTGATCAATAGTTCCTGGTTATCCGTTCGTTGGATCTCAGCTTTGGGGAAGGCTTCTTGTTCAGGGCTCTTTTCCGGGCTGTTCTTCCTTGGCATGGGCATCCTCCTTTCATTTTTGGTCGCGCTTGTAATACTCTTCGGCCTGGAAGCCTAATTTCTTATGAATCAGTCGCAGGCGCTTCAATTCATCCGCATCAAGGACAGAGAAAAGCTGGTTGACATAGTCCTTATGTTCTTCATAGTCAGCAGCTATCTTACGCTGTCCTTTGGGGGTTAAAGCAATGATAATCCGGCGCATATCCTTTGACGACCGTTCCCGTTTAACTAGCCCCTTGCCTTCCAAACAATCGATCACGTAGGTCACCGAACTGTTGGGGATAAGCAGGTGTTCCTTGATGTCTTGGACGACATGGGGTCCCTTGTTCAAAAGATATTCGAGTATCATAAATTCATTTTCAGTCAATCCATAAGTCCTCATGTCTTGCTTGAGGGCCCGCATCATTAGTTGATGGGACCGTAACAAGACACGTAGGGTATGCAGTTTTTGCTCGGTCATATTATCCAAGTTGCTAGCTCCTTACTCCTGGTCTTTTTTGATAATTTTCTTCATAGGTGCTGGTGGCAAGTCTGAAAGCGAGTGTTGGTCCCTTTGCTTAACGTTCCTTTGCTTGGGATTGCGTCGCCAATTCATTAAAACCTTGTCAATATAGCGCAGGCTATAGGCCTGGGCCAGGACAGCTTCCTTAATGGCTTCAAAGATCATGTCAGTTGGAAACTTATCCTTATGCAGCCAGTCTACCACCTCTTGGTATTCAATAGGTGACAGGGGCCGGCCAAATTCAGTCTCCAAGACTTGGAAGATCTCGGCTTCTTGGTCTTCTGTTTGTTTACTCTCTTCTTCGGCTTGCCGCTGCTTGACTAAGGCGTCAATCCTATTATACAAGAATTCCAGGTTATAGTACTCCGTTTGTTGGTTATTTTCATTTTTCTTACTATCAATCCGCAAGTACTGGCGGTCCACTAAGGAATTAATCAAGCTTAAGATCTCATCCCGGGTCATCCCCATCCGCTTCATCAGCATAGAAAAGCTGGGGAATTCCACATTATCTTGCTGGAAACTAATCAAATGTATGAAAAAAAGCATCTCCTCATTGGTGATGCCTATTTCGTGATACATCTCAAGAAGGAGTGTCCGCAAAACCGTATATTTTTCGATTTTCAATCTTGATCATGCTCACTTTCTAAGTCTTTACGCTTGGACTTGGTGGTCTGTCATAAAGTTGTCAATCCGGTCCATGGCTTCAAGGAACTTGTCCTGGTCAGCTGCATAGGAGAAGCGCAAGAAGTCTGGCATACCAAAAGCACTCCCAACCACACTAGCTACCCCAGCCTCCTCCAAGAGAGCCATAGCAAAGTCATCGACCGTTGCATAGCCGGTTAAGGCTGCAGCTTCACTACAATTAGGGAAGAGATAGAAGGCGCCCCGCGGTTTAGCTGCTAGATTAAAACCAGGTATAGCTTTCATCCGGTCATAGGCAGCGTTTAAACGTTTTTCAAAGGTCTGGCGCATCTCCTCCAGGTCATCTTGGGGGCCTGTCAAAGCACCGATCGTCGCATATTGGGCAATACCGGAAGGGTTCCCGCTTACTTGACTAGCCAACTTATTCATCGCGCGAATAATATCTTCATCACCCATGCAATAACCTAGGCGCCAGCCCGTCATAGCATAGGCCTTGGAAGCGCCGTTCACGACGATGGTTTGTTTGCGGATAGAGGGTGAGATAGAGGCCATGGAAATCGCTTGGGTACCATTGTAGACCAATTGATAGTACATCTCATCGGAAATGATCAGAATGCCCTTGTCCACACAATAGTCACCGATGGCCCGCATTTCTTCTGGACTGAGCACAGCGCCAGAAGGATTGGAAGGGGTATTCAGAACAAGCAGCTTGGTCTTATCGGTACAAACTGCATCCAATTCTTCAACGGTTAAGATAAAATTATTGCTTTCTTTAGTTTCAACAATCACAGGTTTTCCCCCAGCTAGGCGGATCTGCTCATAGTAGCTGACCCAGTAAGGTTGGGGAATAAGAACTTCATCGCCAGGATTGACTAAGACTTGGAAGAGATAATAGAGGACAAGTTTACCCCCGTTCCCGGCAAAAATTTCACTTGGCTCATAGACAACACCGTCATGTTTTTCATGGTAGTGGGCAATAGCTTCGCGTAATTCTAAAGCCCCGCTGGCTGGCGTGTAATGGTGGCCCTTGCCGGCATACATGGCTTCCTTGGCATAGTCCAAGATATATTGGGGTGTGTCGAAGTCTGGTTCACCCACTGTCAGTGAAATAATATCCCGACCCTGGGCCTTGAGTTCTCGGGCCTTGTCATTAGCAGCTAGTGTTTTCGATTCTTGTAAATTCATGATGCGTTCAGAGATCATAGCGTCACCTCATTGTTTCTATAAATTATTGATCGTTTCATACCAAGTGCCGTTAGTTGCATTGATATAATGATACCCTAAATTACCGTCTTTATCGACAAAACTTACCTCCCAAACGAAAAATTTTTCATCAAAACCGAGCCGGGCTTCTTTAACCTCGACTTCAGGCAGTTCGTTTTGGGTCAAGGCGATGGCATTTTCTTCTGTTATCATCTCGTCAACAAAGCCTGTGTGTACCCTTTGACTGTCCGGTTGGTAAGTTAGATAGACCTCCCGCCCCTCTTCATTTTCTGCCCGAACACTGTACCAAGTCTCGTCCTTGGTAAAGAGATAAAAATCTTTGATGTCCGATAGCTTGTGGTCCTGGGCCAGCTGGCTGACCTCGTCTTCCGCATCGATGAGTGGTTTTTGGGAAGAAAAATAAACGTTATTGGTCAGCACAATATAGAGGGTGAGAACGGCAATTAGGATGTAGAGTAATCTTTTTTTCATGCTGTCATCCTTTGTTTTGGCTAAAATTCCTTGAAATGTTTTCTAAGTCCTGGAGGCGAACGGGTCTAAAGTCAGCGCTGCTGGCCAGACTGGCTTGCAAGTGGTCGGCATAAGCACTCTTGAGTATCCGTTGATCTAAAGAAAGGAAGTCCGCTCGGTCCCCCTGACCGTTAGCTGCCCGACCAATGGCTTGCTTGAGCCGGACCAGCATATCTGGAAGGGCTACGCTCTCAAAGTAATCCCTAGCCTCTTCTCGGGCCAGGGCCTGTTTAGCCAATTCATCCGCTGCTTCCGGTGCTGCAAAAGGCAAGCGCGGCTGCACGACAAGATCCAAAGCTTGCTTGAAGTGGACGCCTTCGCTGAAGTTCTGTAAACCGATGAGTAGGCCTTGGTCTTCCTGGTCAAAGAGTTGGAAGAGTTTATGGCTATGTTTGAAGTTGAGCTGGCAATAGAGCTTCTGATAGGCCTGGTAGTCGAGGCGGTCTTTTAAGGCAGCTTCGAGTAAGCGGGCCTGTTTTTTGGCATTGACTAAGACCAAGACCCGCTGGTAATACATGGGCCAGAGCTCAAGCAGGCAGTCCGCCGTCCAAGCTGCTGCCGCTTTGGCATTCATTTTATCAATGGACAAACCATCCATCAAGACCTGAACCTCCTGGCTACCCTTGGAGCTGGCATAAGAATAATGGATGGCTTGGCTATCAAAGCGTTGGTCAGCCAAGGGGCTAGCCGAAATAAAGACGGTCTGACAGGCCAAAGTATCGAGAAAGCCTTCCAGTAGGCGCTGGTCTTCAAAGGGTTTGCCCTGGAGCTGGCAGTGAAGATCCTCCCCGGCTTCAAGCAGGTCCAGAACATAATAGTCCAAGTCCTTTCCTTGAACTAACTGGGTCAATTGGTCATTCATGACTTTCTGGGAACAAACCATGTCCTGCAATTGGTCCAAGCGCTGGCTGCTAAAGCCTGGCTTAACTTGGACAGCCCGGCATAAATGTTGAAGAGAATTCGATAGATCTCTCACCTGGGCCTGGACAGCCTTGAGCTGATTGTAAAGGTCCGAAGCCTGAAAGGCAGCTTTTAGCATAAAGCTATCTTTGTGGTCGCTCTGTTGCTTATAATAGACAATTTTGCGGTAATGCTCTTCCAAATAAGCCATAATCTGGTCAAATGTCTGCCAGACATCCTGGATCAATTGACTAGACTGGTACAAGTCATCAAAAGATTGGCCGGAGAACTGATAGGCCTCAGGAAAATGTATCAGATTAGCCAGTAATTTTTGTAGGTGTTTGTGCTGGTTCTCGAAGGCCTGAGTTGACCAAGAAGCGGTCGCCTGGGCCTGGAGGGTATCCAGCAATTGGTGGCTCTCATCCACTAAGAGCAGGCCGGAAGAGCTGAGCAGACCCCAGTCTTCCAAGTCCGCCTGGTGCTGGCAGAGGAAGGCCTGGTTGGTTAAAACCAGGTCTGCTTCAGGAATGGCCTCCCACTCCCGGGCATAATAGGCGTGGTCGCCCCACTTGGACAGAGCCTGGTCGCAAGCCGCTTGTGTCGCCTGCTTGCAGCTGAAGTCCTTGGTCAAAAGTCCCGGGTTCAATTCCACCAACAGTCCCGTCTGACTTTGGGCCAACCAGATCATGAGGGCTGCCAAGAGCAAGGCATCCCGTTTCTTGACCTGCTTAGAAGTTAAGATCTCTTCATGGAAGGCCGCTAGAGCGGACAAGTCGATATAGTGACGAGAACTCTTGAGCTGGACATAGCGCAAGGGCCGGCCAAGAATATCGGCTGCCTGCTGGAGACTCTCTTGAGCCAGACGGTCCTGGAGCAAGCGGGTCGAGGTCGCTAGGACGAGATTGGGCTGGCCCGCTGGCGCTTGCAAGGCTGCCAGAAGATAGGCCAGGCTCTTGCCCGAACCTGCAGGGGCATCGAGGTAGGCCAGACCCGACTTATCCTGGTCAAAGAATTGAGACAAGTCCCGGCACATAGCCAACTGGAGTGGGCTCAACTGGCAGTCTCCCTGGCCTATGCAGAGGGTCCGGCCCTCTAATTCAACAAAGTCAGCCTGGTCTTGGCCAAATTGTTTAGGAAAGACCAAGCCCTGCCCCTTCTGTTCAGCAAGGTAGAAGGGGCCCTTCTTAACCAAGCCTTCCCTTGTCCGCGGCGCCCAGTCCTCGACCCAAGCATTGAAGTAGAGACCCGTTTGTCGGATCATCGTCGTGGTCAAAGGCTGAATCGTTTGGAGCAAGTCATAAGACAAGGCTTTAATTCTTTCTTGAATCAGTAACAAAAGTTGGGCCGTGGCCCGGGCATCATCGAGGGCAGTATGGGCATGAACCAAGTCAATACCATGTTTTTCCGCAAAGTCTCCTAACTTATAGCTCTGATCACAGGGATAGAGGAGACGGATCAATTCGACCGTGTCAATCCCCTCATTGCTAAGCGGCGGATAGCCCAGCTTTTCCAAGCTCCGACTCAAGAATTTGTAGTCAAAGTTGATATTGTGGGCCACTAAGATCCGGTCGCCCAACTTATCTAGGAAGTCATCGGCAATTTCTCTTAAAGTCGGGGCCTGGGCCAACTGCCTATCCGTAATTCCAGTTAAGTCGACAATGCGCGGAGGAATTTTTTGCCCAGGTTGGACATCCCAGCTGTATTCAGCTTCAATGCCTTGGTCACTTAACTGAACCAGACCGATTTGGATGATTTTGTCCCCTTCTTTAAAGGAAGGACCGGTTGTTTCAATATCTACCACGGCATATCTTCTTATCACAGATGTTCCTCCTCCGTTGCAATTTCTTCTTTTAGCCAGGCCAGCAGACTGGCCTTATCATTGGCGACTTGACCCGCCAAAACAGCAGCCTCTAAAGCCCCTAACCAGCGACCAATCTGTGCCCCTTCTTGGGGATGGAAGGCCTGGATCAAGTCCGAGCCATTCACAGCCAGGTCCTTTAAGGAATGAATGGGAAGGGCTTGCCAATTCGCCTGGCAAGCGGCGAGATTCGCTGGACTAAAGCTCTGGCTCAGCAAGCTTCCCTCAGTTTCTTCCTGGTCTAGGACCTTTTCTACCTGCCAAGCAAGGTCAAAACCGAGGGGATAGAGTGCCTCGGGGTCCCAAACACTTAGCCCCTGGCGGACAGCCAAGGCATAAGCCAGGCCGGCAATGTGCTGGTCTTCACGCTTGGACATCTTCCAGGCTCGGGCCAGCTGGTGACTGGCTTGATTGTAAGCTTGACGGTCTGCCGCAGGGCCTAGGTCTAAATAGAGGTAGAAGGCCCAGGCCATATCCGAATCCGCAAAAGGACTAGCTGCTAAGAGTTTTAGCATGGCCTCCAAGACTTGGCGGTCCAGATAAGGGCAATAGGCCCACAAGTCAGCTTCCAGCATCTGTGCAAGGCCTTTTTGCCAATTTTTACCTTGCCATAACTTGTTCATCTCCACTAAGATGCGCTCAATGGCAATCTTCTCGAGGAGAGGGGCATTGGTCTTGAGAGCTTGGGAGGTTTCTTCGGCAATATCGAAATCTAATTGGCTAGCAAACCGGACAGCCCGCATCATGCGCAGGGCATCTTCATGGAAACGTTCATTGGCCACGCCAACCGCTTCAATCCGCCCCTCTTTAATCGCCTCTTGCCCCTCAAAGTAGTCGATAATCCGACCATCTGAAGCCATTGCCAGGGCGTTCATGGTAAAGTCCCGGCGCAGGAGGTCCTCCTGTAAAGATTGAACAAATTCAACTTTGTCCGGCCGCCGATAGTCCTGGTAGCCAGACTCTGTTCGAAAGGTCGTAATCTCATAGGTCTCCCCTTCATACCAGGCCATTACAGTTCCATGTTCTAAGCCCACATCAAAGTGTTTGGGAAAGACTTCTTGGACCTCTTGGGGGTAGGCCGAAGTCGCAATGTCCACATCATGGATGGGCAGGCCTAGTAAGGCATCCCGAATCGCCCCACCGACAAAATAAGCCTCATAGCCTGCTGCTTCTAAGGCCTTGAGGACAGGCAGGGCCTGTTGAAAGACAGGATCTTGAATCATAGGATATTCTCAAGGCCATAGATCAGTTCTTGACTTGCCATCACATGGTCAACTGCCATAGCCACCCCTTTCATATAAGATTCCCGGGTAAAGGAATCTTGGCGGATGGTCAGCGCTTCACCAGTACCACCGAATTGCACGACTTGGTGGGAGTTGAGGCCAGGCAGGCGGACACTGTGAATGCGGATGCCATGGAAGTCAGCGCCCCGTGCGCCAGCCATTTGTTCTTTTTCATCAGGGTGACCGCTCGCATAATCGCCCCGCTCTTCATAAATGAGTTCAGCAGTTTTTTGGGCGGTCCCACTTGGTGCATCTAATTTTTGATTATGGTGCATTTCAATAATCTCAACATCAGGAAGATACTTGGCCGCTTGCTGGGCAAAGACCTGCATTAATACCGAGCTGATCGCAAAGTTAGGCGCAATCATGCCACCTAGTTTGGCTTCTTGGCTCAGTTCCTTCAGTTCTTCAATCTGGTCAGCGCTAAAGCCAGTGGTCCCAACAACGGGATGGACCCCATGTTCAATATAATAGCGGGTGTTGTAGTAAGCCGCATCAGGTTGGCAGAAATCAATGGCTACATCGATGGCTTCCTTGTCTAAAGCTTCTTCAATACTGCTGTAGACAGGGGCTAGGTCTTGCCAAGCGCTGAGGTCTTCGGCTTGATCAGCCCTGATATCAACCAGGGCAGCCAAGTCGAAACCCTCATGGTCAACCACCATATAAGCAGAAGTCTGCCCCATCCGTCCTAAAAATCCTGTTACTAAAACTTTCATCCTTACGCATCCTTTCGCTTTTCTTTTGTCTCAAAAGATTACCCTTCCATTATAGCATTTATTCCTAGAAATATTCACCCATATCTTGGTCCGATAAGAAGGGATAGAAGGACGGGTCGGACTTGAGTTCAGGCCGGTCAGCTAATAAGTGTGTGATCGCTTCTTGGTCGCCCTCTTCACGCATAAAGCGCAAGTAGTCATATACAAAGCTAGCATCTCCTTTTAAGTCAGGATAAGCTTTTTGATAGTAGTCGTGGGCCTTAGCGAAGTCTTCGTTTAAGTCATAGGTCCGGGCAACGAGCCAGGCCAATTCGCCCGACTGATAGGATTCGACCGGCATAGCTTGGACCTGGTCCAAGGCGGCTTGACCATCCTCCGCTGCTAGATAGCCGTGGAGGATGAGTTCATGCATGGTCGTATAGTCAGGGTCTAAGGCCAGGGCTTGCTGGGCGTCAGCTAGGGCTTGGTCACTTTGACCGAGCTTCTGGTAGAGTCTTGCCCGCTGGCCCCACAAGTCCGCATCAAAGGGTTGGCTGTTAAGGGCAGAGGTCAGCATCCTGAGCGCTTCATCGTCTTCGTGGAAGGCCTCTTTCACTTCCGCATAGAGGGCCAATTCCTTGGCAGTCAATCGGTCTTCGAGATAGAAGGATTCCAGGATCCCCTGGGCCTTCTCATAGTCTTCGTTCAGGGCATAAAGCAGGCCCAATTGCTTCTCTTCAGCCTCCGTCCGCTCTTCCGGGTTCTTGCTTTGGAGCCGGTCCAAGGCTTCATCAAAGTTACCCACAGCGGTCTGGGCAAAAAGATAGTTCTCTTCTACTTTCTCGCGAATTGGGTCCGGCAATTCTTCATCATCCAAGAGTTGACGGTAGTCCAATAAGACGGATTGGAAGTCTCCCTGGTCAAACTTCAATTGGGCAATCCCGTAACGAATGACTGCTTCATCTGGGGCCAGGGCCTGGGCTTCCTGGAGTTTGACCATGCTCACTTCTGGCAGTGACAGCATTTGATAAGCATCTGCCTGCATCAAGAGGGCCTCCACCTGGTAAGGGTGGCCGTCACCTAAGGCCAGCAGGTCATCGATAGCTTCCGCGTAAGCGCCTTGGTCAATCTTGGCCTCTGCCTTCAGGAGCTGCCATTCCAAATTACCTGGCTCTGCCTCCTGGGCCAAGTCATAAATCTTAAGCAAGCTGGTCAAGTCACCTAGGGTCCGGACCGCCTCAATCAGGTCTAAGAGCTGGTCTTGGCTGTAATCCTGGAAGTTAGCTTGCAAGTCTTCCAAGCATGTCTCGATACCCGCTTGGTCCTGCAAGCGAATCGCTTGAAGCAAGCGGCTAATATTTTTTTCAGTCTGCATGCGCATTCCTCCTCCGCTATATTTTAGCATACTGTTCGCCCAACCCAAGGATAAGTCCTTGAAGCGACTAGTAAAAATAAAAAGCCAGGTCCGAAGACCTGACTTTTACTACTCTTTGACGAGATTAATTTCCTTTAACAGCGTCTTTCAAGCCTTTACCTGGTTTGAAGGCAGGTACTTTACTTGCTGCGATTTGGATTTCTTCACCTGTTTGTGGATTACGTCCTTTACGTGCTGCACGTTCACGAACTTCGAAGTTACCGAAGCCGATGATTTGTACTTTTTCACCTTCTTCAAGGTAAGCTTGGATGGATTCAAAAACTGCATCAACTACTGGAGTCACATTTTTCTTTGAATCTCCAACTGCGTTAGCAACACTTTGTACTAAGTCTGCTTTATTTGCCAATTTAGTTCACCTCCTCCGATAAAGATTATCGGAATGTTTATTGAAAAACATTTTTAGGATTTCTCTATCTACTTAGATAATCCATTCTAAGGATACCACAGAAGCCTTGTCACTACAATGTTTTTCTAGGTAAATTAGATAAAGTTTATGTCTCTTTTACTTTCTTTCACGGGTAATTAATTTGATCGGTGTCCCCTCAAAATCGAAGGATTCTCGGATTTGATTCACGAGGAAGCGTTCATAGGAGAAGTGCATCAGATCAACATCATTAACGAAAGCAACAAAGCAAGGAGGAGCTGTAGCCACCTGGGTCAGGTAATAGACTCTCAATTTGCGCCCCTTGTCTGAAGGCGCTGGGTTAATGGTAATGGCCCGGTTTAAGACATCATTGAGAAGTGAGGATTGGATCCGGCGTTGGTGGTTCTCATGAACGTGCTTAATTAGTTCCGGTAATTGGTGGAGGCGTTGCTTGGTCTTAGCTGAAACAAAGACAATCGGTGCATAGTCGATGAATTGGAAGTGGGCACGGATTTCGGCTTCGAATTCTTTCATCGTGTGATTATCCTTCTTAAGAGCATCCCACTTGTTGACAACGATAATCAAGCCACGCCCCGCTTCATGGGCATAGCCCGCAATATTCTTATCCTGGTCGCGGATTCCCTCTTCAGCATTCAAAACGAGGAGGGCCACATCGGCTTCTTCAATGGCGCGCATCGAACGAAGGACCGAATATTTTTCCGTTTTTTCGTAGACCTTCCCCCGCTTGCGCAAGCCAGCTGTATCGATAATCCGATATTTCTGCTTGTCCACTGTGAACTGGGTATGGACGGCATCGCGGGTCGTTCCAGCAATATTAGAGACAATAACCCGCTCTTCCCCGAGCATGGCGTTCACAATCGAGGACTTGCCCACATTTGGCCGTCCAATCACTGCAAAGGAAATGGTATCATCCACAGGGCCCTGGTCTGGTTCCTGGGGGCTGAGCTTCAATGCCGTCTCTAAGAGCTCACCCAAGCCCAAACCGTGGGCACCTGAAATTGGCACAGGATCGCCTAAACCTAGGGAATAGAAGTCATAGATATTCGCCCGTTGTTCCGCATTGTCCACCTTATTGACTGCCAAGATAACGGGCTTATTGGTCCGGTAGAGCAATTGGGCAATCATTTCATCGGTGTCGGTCACGCCATCGCGGACATTGGTCAGCATGACAATCACGTCTGCTTCTTCCATAGCAATCTCTGCTTGGGCGCGAATCTTGTCCTGGAAGGATTCATTGGAAAAGTCAATCCCACCGGTATCAATAATATTCAAGCGTCGGCCTAGCCACTCCGCATGGGCATAGATCCGGTCGCGGGTGACGCCAGGCGTATCTTCCACAATGGAGATCCGGTCCCCCGCCAAGCGGTTAAAGATGGTCGACTTACCAACATTGGGCCGTCCCACAATCGCAATGGTTAAATTAGCCATTTAAAAACCTCCTTTAAACAACTTTCTTTCTGATAAAAAAATAAAGGCTGGCAAAATAAAGTATTTTGCTCAAGCCTCTATTTTCAACTCATTATCTTTAGATTAGTCTTCGTCGCTAAGGTCTAATCCTTTTAATTGGTCGCCTAATAAGTCGCCAAAAGTAAAGCCTGTATCTTCTTCAGCTGCTTGGTTTTGACGTGCAGCTTGGCCACGGTTATTCTTACGTGCTGGACGAGATTTCTTAGCACGTGGTTTGTGGTCACGGTCAGCGCCTTCTTCTTTAGCAGGTGCTTCTTCTAAGGCTTTGATACTTAATGATAAGCGGTTTTCTTCTGGGTCCACATCAAGCACTTTAACTTGTACTTCTTGACCTTCTGATAATTTATCAGCTGGTGTATTCACATGCTCATGCGCAATTTGTGAAATGTGAACTAAACCTTCAACGCCTGGGAATACTTCAACGAAGGCACCAAAGTCAACAAGACGGCGTACAACACCATCTAATACGGCACCCTTAGGCGCTTTTTCTTCGATATCTTCCCATGGTCCAGGAACCAATTCCTTAATTGAAAGTGAAATACGACCGCGGTCTTCATCAACAGATAAGATCTTCACGTCTACTTCTTCGCCAACAGTTAAAACATCTGAAGGATGCTTCACGTGATGGTGAGCAATTTGTGAAATGTGAACTAAACCGTCAATGCCGCCTAAATCGATAAAGGCACCGAAGTTAGCTAAACGAGCAACTGTACCAGTAACAGTTTGACCAGCTTCGAATTGCTCTAATTTTTCAGCACGTTCAGCAGCAGCCTTTTCAGCAGCAATTTCTTTGTGGGATAGGATCAAGCGGTTTTCAGCAGGATCGATTTCCACAATTTTAACTTCTAATTCTTTGTCTTTGTAAGGAGTGAAGTCCTTAACAAAGTGATCTTCTACCATTGAAGCAGGAATGAAACCACGAACGCCAGCGTCAACAACTAAACCACCCTTAACCACTTTCTTAACGGGAACAGTGATTGTTTCGTCGTTTTCAGCTTTTTCTTCAAGTTCTTTCCAGATCTTCTTAGCTTCAACGCGACGGCGTGAGAGTAAGAAAGAACCGTTTTCTTTTTCTTTGATTTGTTTAACAACAACCAATTCAATGACGTCGCCAATTTTAACTACGTCTTCAACATTGTCGATAGGTGTTGGTGAGATTTCGCGGAATGGCACAACGCCTTCAACGCCGGCGCCTTCGATCCCTACGATTAATTGGTTGTTTTCATCGATGGTTAAAACTTCACCATTAACAGTGTCGCCAATTTTAACGTCCAAGGTTTGATCAAGGACATCTTCCATTGATGGCATTGCCTCTGTTTCTTCTACTTCATGATTTTGTGCTTCAAATTCGTTTGACATATATTGTATCCTCTCCTAAAGTACTAGCCACCAGTCAAGAGACCAGTGTTACAACGTTGATTTTACCATGTTTGCCTTAATAAAACAAGCGATCCACTAAATATTTTCAGCTTTCTCACGCTTTTTTTCGTCGATAATGGTAATTAAACGCTCTTGGACCTCTTCGATGGTCAATTCTGAGCTGTCGACATGGACCGCATCAAGGGCTGGGCGCAAAGGGCTTTCCTCCCGGTTCATGTCATAATGGTCCCGCTGGCGGATTTCTTCTTCAATTTCTTCCAGGCTTTGGTCTGAATAGTGGCAGTCCTGGTTCTCGAGATAGCGACGCTTGGCTCGCTCATGAACGGAAGCGATCAAGTAAATCTTGACTTGGGCCTGGGGCAGGACCACTGTCCCAATGTCCCGGCCATCCATGACGATCCCTGCCGCACAGCTAGCAATCTCTTGCTGGCGCTTAACTAATTCCTGGCGAACCAAGGGAATGGCTGCATAATAAGAGACCAGGTTAGATACCTGGTCCTCACGAATCGCCCGAGTCACCTCTTCGCCGTTCAGATAGACCAACTGGCCCTGGTCTGAAGCTTGAAAGGAAATCTCAATTTCCTCCAAGAGTTTTTTTAAGGTCTTTTCCTCTTCTGGTGCAATCCCAGCCCGGCTAGCGGCTAAACTTAGACAGCGGTACATGGCCCCAGTATCCAAGTAAATATAACCATAGTGTTGGGCCAGGCGTTTAGCCAAGGTCGACTTGCCCGAAGAAGCTGGTCCGTCAATCGCAATTTGGAAATTTTGAGTCAATTCAGGCGCTCCTTTCCGCATTACTGTACCCTAAGGACGGTACCTGGGGCAATATTCGAATTTGCACTCAGGCCATTAGCTTGGAGTAATTGGTCCAAGGTCATGCCATGGTTAACAGCAATCCGGTAGAGGTTGTCCCCTGCTTGAACGGTATAGGTGCCAGAAGTCCCAGCAGTATTTTGCCCTTGTTGGTTCTGTTGGGCATTAGCCGAAGACTGGGCCAAGGAAGCACGTTCGGAAGCTTGGGCAGCTTGTTGTTGCTGAGCTGCGATGCTAGCTGAAGCTGCTGCTGACTGACTAGCTTGGTTAGCGCTCTCCGCTTGTTCTGAGGAAGCGATAGAGGCTGACTTCTTATCGGCTTCTTCTTTAGCCTTGGACTCCGAAGCCTTCTTCCGGCTCTCTTCCTCAGCCTTGCTAGCGGAAACATTCTGGGTCTTGGACACCATCACTTGGTCGGTTGATTGGGGTTCAACCGTCTTCTTCTGGTTAGCGGTGTAGACCGTAATGATCAAAGGCACAATCACCATCACTAAGAGGATGAAGGTCAAGACTTTAGCAAAGGGTGAGATCTTCTCATCATGGCCCTTGGGATTGCGGGCTGAACGGGAATATTGGCGTTTCTTCAGGTTCTCGTATTCACCAAAATTCTGGTCGGCCTCATCAGTAAATTCACTCGTTTCAGGGTCATCTCCTAGGTCTTCGTAGTCATAGTCATCGACTTCATCATAAGCGTCGTAGTCGAAGTCCTCCTGGTCCAAATCATCTGAAGGGCGCTTTCTAAACTGATTAAACTTATCGCGTAAGCTCATAACGGGTCAATCCTTTCCAATTCATTTAAAAAAATTGTATCACTTTATAGCTGAAAAGTCATTTAAATTCCTCGCTCACTTGCGGTTAAATAGTTGGTCCAAACGTTCTTGCCAGTTCGGACGCCCCGCCTTTTTGGCCGCCTGTCCAGATGCCAAGTAAGCCTGCCAGGGGGCCAAAGATTCAAAGTTAGGCTGGCAGCGGCTGCAACAAAAAGCAGGTTTTTCTCCCTCTTCCCCACTTTGGAAATAGGCCAGAAGCCCTTGTCTCAAACAGGTCTCCCCTTCAACTAGAGCCAGTAGATGGTCTAGGGCTAGCTGGTTCTTCTTGATATAAGCCTGATAGTGAGCCTTAGCCTGGTCAAAATCATTAAAATGAAAACGGTAAAAGTCAAGCCGGGCGCTGACTCCCTGGTCAAGCCCGTGGGAAAGTTGGGAAAGTTGGCGGTCAGTCATCTTAAAACTATGAGCTAACAAAGCTAAGAAGTTGTCGGCCTCTTCTTCTGGATGTTGCCTAAAGTAAAGCATGCGCCGCTTCTCTTCCTGGTCCACTAAGATCAAGTGGTAAGCCTGCTTGCGGTCGCGACCGGCGCGGCCGCTCTCCTGACTCAATTCATTCAAAGAAAAAGGCAGGTGGTAGTGGATAACAAAGCGCAAGTCTGCCTGGTTAATCCCCATTCCGAAGGCTGACGTGGCAAAAATCACATCCAAGCTATGGTTCAGAAATTGTTCCTGGATAGCAAAACGTTGGCTATCCGGAAGGTCAGCATGGTAGGCTGCCACATTCAGACCCTGGGACCGAAAAGTCTGACTCAGTGCTTCGAGTTCGGCTTTTTGGTGGACGTAGACGATACCAGGTTTAGGTAAGTGGCTCAATTTTTGACCGAGAAATTCAAACTTGTCCGCCGCATCCAAGAGCTCACAATCGTAGAAGATATTGGGGCGGTCCAGAGGGAGTTTCACCGTCTTGACTTTCTCTTCAGGGTCAAAGAGGTAGGTCTGAATGGTCCCAAGTTCAGCCGGGCTGGCCGTTGCGGTCAGAGCTAGGGTTAGGGGACGGCCCAAGTCTTGGCGGAGGGCTTTGAGCTGGGAATATTCGGGCCGAAAGTCTACCCCCCATTGGAGGATACAATGGGCCTCATCCACCACAAAGAGGTCAATCGCTAGTTGCCGGAGCCGGTCTTTGACTCGTCCTTGTTGGATCATCTCTGGCGATAAGAAAAGAAAACGATAGTCCCCTAGCTGGGTCAAGGCCTGGTTGAAGGCTTGGGGCCTAAGCGCACTATTTAAGGCCATGGCTCCTTTAAAACCGCCGAGCTGAAGCTGGGCCAATTGGTCTTGCATCAAGGCAATCAAAGGAGATACAATGACCGTTAGTCCAGACTTGCCCTGGGCAAAGAGTTGGTAGATCAAGGATTTTCCGCCCCCAGTTGGCATCAAGGCCATGACCTGCTTGCCGGCTTCCAAAGCCTCCAAGGCTTCTAGTTGACCGGGTCTAAAGGTGTCCAAGCCAAAATAAGTCCGTAATTCCTGCTTAAAATCACGCACGAGCGAAGTCCCCCCCTTCTGCTTCAAGATTAGCAATCTGCCAGACCCGGTAGAGCCAAAATGCCTGGTCCCCATATTGATCCTGGAAAGAGGCAAAGTCTTCTGGAGCTTTTTCCTCATAGAAGCTTTCAGGGGCTTTCCCCAGAGCTCGGCTCAGGTCGGGCAAGAAACGGTCACAGTCAAAGATAGCCACTTCAATCAAATGATCGGCCAGTGTCGAGGCTTTGAGTCCCCTCCTGGCCTGGACTTCCGCTAGGCTAGCTCCCTGGTCCAAGCCTTTCAAGGTCAGATCAGCAGAAGACTTCCAGGCAGGGAAGCGCCGGTTGAGTCCTTTTTTGAAATAAATAAGATAAGGACAAGCCTCTGCTGTTTCAAGGGCCTGGTCCAAGCGCCCTAAAACAAAATGTCGGGCCAAGGTAAATTCCTGGCCCTGCAATACATCTAACCAATCCTCAGCCGCCAAAGCGGGGAGGTCGTGTCCTGAAAATTGACTGAGCAAGAAATCAGCCTTGTCCTGAGGCCAGTCTTCTAAAAGCCGTGCCCATTCCTGGTAAAATGAAGCAGTAAAGGCCTCCCGTCCCTGAATCCTTAGCTGGCTAAAATAGGCTTTCACAAATTGCTGGACTTCCCAGTCTTGGGTCACCGTCACATAGCGCTTCTGGCCATAAGCCAGCTGGGAGGCAGCTTGGACGAGAAGCAAGTAGGCCTCATAGCGTTTCTGCCGGTTTTGGGGGAAGACCATGCCCTGGCGGTAATCAAGCAGGTCTGCCAAGAAAGAAGGCTTTGTGTTAGAATAATCCTGACGACTCGCTTGCTGGGCTAAAACCTGGCCCCAGTCAGACTTCTTGAGCTGGGGGAAAAGACCAAAATAAGCCTCCAATTGATGCTTTTTCGCAAAGTAGAGGGTTGATGGCGTCCGCTTGCCAACCAACACTTGGTAGGTCGAATTCGGCGCCAGGCCCTGACAGCTAGTGATAACTTTGACAAGAATTTCGTTCACGCGACTCCCTCCAGAAAGGTGATTGATGATGCAAGGGCAAATTATTCCCGAAGCCTGCATTGCCTGCGGGATTTGCCAGCTCAAAGCCGAGCAAATCTTCGACTATGACGATGAAGGCATCGCTTACTTCAAAAACGCAGACCAGGCTTACCGAGCCCAGATTCCAGACGATCAAGTCGAGGCCTTCCGCCAGGCCCTCACCCACTGTCCGACAGGCGCTATCCAGCGGGTCAAAAATTAAAAAAGCTTTCCGTTATGGGACCTTTCAGTTCCATTATAACGGAAAGCTTTTTCTTTGTCTGCCCTCTTCCTCTACAAGCTCTACAACCAACGATCCAAGATCGGTAGGAGGCGTCTGAGGAAGAAGTGAGCGACGATAGATACCAAGATCCCCTTGACGAGGTTAAAGGGCACAATGCCCATGAGTAGGTATTGGACCATGTCATTAATTGGAAAATTCATCACTGCCGAATAGAAAGGCGCTAGCACAAAATAGTTCAAAGCGACCATCACTAGGGTCAACGATAGGGTCGCCGAGCCATAAGTTAAGAGGAGTCTCGACCAAGCTAGTTGGCGATCTTTAGCCTTGATGGTTCCTAAGTGACCCCGCAGGAAATAGTAAATCGGTAAGATATAGGCCAGGCTAGCTAAGAAGCTGGCCAAGTCGCCAATTGGGTAACCCGCATCCCCACCAGTTTGGATATAGTGGAGCAGGGTCCGGATCAAGGCTGCTAGAGCACCGGACAGGGGACCATAGAGGAAGGTCGTTAATAAGAGCGGGATATCTGAGAAGTCAATCTTTAAGAACGGCAAGGCGAAAAGAATGGGAAAGGCAAAGAACATTAAGAGATAAGCCAGTGCTCCCATAATCGCTATAAACATTAATCTTTTAGCCTTCACAACTACTTCTCCTTTCCATCTTCTGCCAAGTCTTTGAGCTGTTGGACCTCAAAGGGCAGGAGGACACGGGATTGACCGGGCCGCAGATCATCCAGGTAGATATTCCCATAGAATTCACGGCGCAATTTTTGTACGGAATGACCGATGGCGTCGAACATTTTACGGACTTGGCGGTTGCGGCCTTCGTGGATGACTAATTCAACCACAGCATAGTCCTTGGCTTCTTCCGTCTTAATCATCCGTGCCTTGGCTGGGGCCGTCTTCTTGCGGTCAATAATGACCCCCTTCTCCAAGCGGCGGAGGTCGTCGCGGGTTGGAATGCCGTTGACCTTGGCGATATAACCCTTAGCCACCTCGTGACTGGGGTGCATGAGGAGGTTAGCAAATTCCCCATCATTGGTTAAGAGCAAGAGGCCACTCGTGTTATAGTCCAAGCGGCCAATCGGATAAATCCGCTCTTCCACATCTGGGAAATAGTCGGTCACACAAGGGCGCCCACGGTCATCTTCCACTGCTGAAATGACGCCCGTCGGCTTGTTGAGGACAAAGTACTTGGGTTCTTCCTTGTAGATTGGAACCTCATCCACTTCCACCCGGTCGTGGCGACTCACCTTGGTCCCCAATTCCACCACCGTCTCGCCATTGACCTTCACCCGGCCAGCTGTAATTAACTTTTCCGCTTGTCGGCGTGAAGCCACGCCTGCATGTGCAATGACTTTCTGTAATCTTTCCATAGCTCAATCTCCTTTAAGCAAATTATATCTCCACACTGTTGTCAGCGAGCTCTCCTGCATCAAATAAAGCCGTCTGTTCAGCCTCCTCTGTCTCATCCGTCTTGAGCCTAGTGAGGTCCGGTAGTTCATCTAAGGAAGACAGACCAAAATATTGGTAGAAGTAATCGCTCACTCCATAGATGATGGGCCGGCCAGGACCTTCTTTACGGCCTTGTTCTTCAATCAGGTCATGCTGGAGGAGTTTCTGAATCATGGCTGAGGACTGGACTCCCCGGATATCATCGATCTCCATCCGCGTGATAGGGGCCTGGTAGGCAATGATGGCCAAAGTTTCCAGGGCCGCTTGCGATAGCTTAACCGAGAAAGGCGACAGAGCATAAGACTTGACCACATCCGCTAGCTCTGATTTAGTAACGAGCTGGATGCGCTGGTTGACCCAAGATAGCTTCAAAGCAGACTGCTGGTCCGCCTGGTATTTCTCAGCCAATTTCAAAAGGGCATAGCGGGTCTGGTCGATGGACAAGTCGAGCAATTGAGCCAATTCTTCTAGGTCCAAGCCTTGGTCACCGGCAACAAACAATAAACTTTCAATGGCCTGCATGGCTCTCATTCCCCCACCTCATTTCGTTTGATCTCAATATCGGCCTGGCCCAAAGTCTGGGCAAAGGACAAGTTCGCAGCTTTGACCAGTTGTAGAAGGGCCAAGAAGAGTGTCACGATCCGTTCGCGGGTCAACGGGCCATCCACGATCAAGTCATAAAAAGAAATTACCCGACCATGAGGACAAGCTTGGAGCAGGTCATCCATGGCTTCCTGGACAGAGTAAGTCTCTGCTTGCACTTGGCGTTCCAAAGGGGCCTGGCTCTTCAAGCGGCGCATCATTTTACGTAAGGCCGCCAGTAAGTCATCTTGGTCGAAAGCCCCTTTTGCTAAGGGGAGCTTGGTCTGATAGGCGGATAAGTCGCTAGCTGCCTTGGGATACTCCAGTTGCCGGGCCTCCTGCTTCTCTTCCAAGAGCTTGCTCACATTCTGGTATTGCTGGTAGGTCAATAATTGCTGGACCAGGTCTTCGCGGGGATCTTCTTCCTCTTCTGTCGCTTCTTTCTTGGGCTTTGGCAGCATCATCTTCGACTTAATTTCAATCAGGCTCGCCGCCATAACCAAGTACTCACTGGCCAGGTCCAGTTCCAATTCCTTCATTGCCTCCAAGTAGGCCAAATACTGCTCCGTAACCAAGACAATGGGAATATCAAAGATATCCACTTCAAGGGTCTTAATCAAGTGCAAAAGCAGGTCCAAGGGCCCTTCAAAACTAGCTAAATCCAGCCTCAAAGCAGAGGCTGGATAGTCTTCAAGCTGCTTATTTTCTTCCATTAAAGGTCTGACACTTCCTCTGCTGAATGCTTGCCTTTAGCCTGGCGCATCTCAAGATTCCATTTCTTGAAAAAATCCGACATCTCAATTGAAGCTGAGAAATTACGCTGGGGAAAAAGCTCACTGAGTTCCGTTATCATCTGCGAAACCAAGCCCTCACCCCTAAAAGAAGGCGTCACCGCCACATAGCGCAAAATAATGCTTTGGCTATCCAAGTCTTCATCAAAAGCAATCAAGGCATGGTAGTTATCGGATGCCTGGTCCCTGTAGAGGTATAAGGACCGGTAGCCGGATTCGATTTTGGTAATTTCATTACTCATCTCCTCATAGTCCTTAAAACGCGGAATATAAGAGAGTAAACCCATTGCTACTTTTTTATACTTTGGAATATATGGTGTTAGCATATGTTATCTCCCAATCTAAAAGTCAAAATTTAATTAACGAAACTCTAACATATTATCACAGATCTTGCAATTCTTACAAGCTTTCTTGGCTTAAGTGGCGGTGCATCCGCTGCCAATAGTGCTGGTAGAGAAGAGCAAATTTATCGCTTGCATGGGCCTCCCAGGGCTTGCGCTTGCCACAGAAATGCAAGAGAGCCGTATGGGCAATCACCCACTGGTCATCCCATGCCCCCGCTGAAATCAGTTCATAGGTCTTCTGGTAACGCATGTCGTAATTATAAATTTGGTCGGGCAAGGCATAGACCTGGTGGCCATAGAGGGCATTGAGAACATCCTGGTCCGGTAAGAAGAGCTGGAAGTAATGGGAAGCAATGTAGCGGTAAATGTCATCCGCACGCACCTGGGCTCGAAGGACCGGCAGATTCATCAAGAGCACTCCTGAATTATAGTAGGAGCCCCCGTCCTCTCGCTGTAAACGAAGCCGATTAAAGTCATCCGAAAGCCTGGTGAGACGGGAATGGCTAGCCGCCGCATATAGGTGGTCAGCCAGGTCTAAGTGGTAGAGCTCTGACAAGTCATTGATGCAGAGGATATCTGCATCCAGGTAGAGGATCCGATCTAAATGGTCCGGTAAGAAGTCTTGGGCCAAAAGCCGGTAGTAAATGGTTTCCGGATAGCGTTTAGAAACAGGGGCCTGGCTAAAGTCGGCCTCCTCCATATTGATCAAGTGGAGGTCGATGGCAAACTTAGCCGTCAGACTTTGGATCGCTTCTTTCCCCGCTAAGTCTCCCTTAGTCAAAATATAGACGGCCTCAACCGCTTCCTTGCTGTTCTCTATCACCGAAGTAAGGGTCGTCAACATTTGATCGACAAAGTGATGGTCAATAGCAAATAATAAATTCATCATTACCTTTCTAGTTCTGCTAATTGTCAGAACTCAAAATTTTATCTATAATTAAGTAAAATGCAGTAAATCATAAGGAGTGAAAGCATGTCCCTAGACCAAGAAAGAAAGAAAATTAACCAGATTGACCAGCAAATTGTTGCCCTCTATGAAGACCGGCTCAAAGTCAGTGAAGAAATTGCCCGACTCAAAGCCGCTCAGGGGGCGGATATCTTCGTAGCTGACCGGGAACAGGCCGTGATCGAGAATGTTCAAAAAGGCTTAAAGAATCCAGCCAATGCTGACAGTGTCCAAAAGCTCTACCAGAAAATCATGCGCCTATCCCGCGAACGCCAGCAAGAAGTTCTAGCCAACGACCAAGCTAATCCAGAGCGCTAAAGACCCGGCCTACCCGGTCTTGGAAGACAGTGAGTGATTGCTTCTGAGCCACTTGGAGGGGGCTTTTATTAATTAAGACCAGGTCTTTGCCGCCGTAATAATTAATCAAGCCCGCTGCCGGATAAACGACCAGGGAAGTCCCAGCAATAATCGGCAAATCCGCCTCTTGCAAGGCCTGGACAGCAGCTTGGAGGACAGAGGAATCTAAACCCTCTTCATAGAGCACGATATCTGGCCGCACGATGCCCTGATCTTTTTCGCAGCGAGGAATCCCGTCTCGGTCCTTATGCAAGTCTTCATAGGCATAAGCCTGGCCACAGTCCATACAGTAATTGCGCCAAACGGACCCATGTAATTCAAACACCCGCTGGCTACCAGCCTTCTGGTGGAGGCCATCAATGTTTTGAGTAATGACCGTTACATCCTTTCCTCTATCCTCCAAGTCCGCCAGGTAGCGATGGGCAGGATTGGGCTTCGCCTCAGGGAAGACCAGGTGTTCGAAATAAAAAGCAAAGAATTCTTCTGGATGGGCCATAAAGTAATGGTGGGAAATCACCTCTTCGGCCGGAATCTGTACCCCTTGGTCCCTGCTATAGAGCCCCTCAGAGGAGCGAAAATCGGGGATACTACTCTCAGTTGACACCCCTGCCCCACCGAAAAAGACCAGATGTTGACTCTTATCAATTAATGCTTGCAATTGTTCTATTTTTTCCATGATACCACCCTTTCTCAGTTCATCGATTCAAGCTCTGCTTCTATTTTAACAGAGCTTAGGAAAAAGCAGAAATTTAAAGGAAAATATTAACCCTTTATTGCATTTTCTGTTAATATAATACATAAAGAAGTGGAGGTTATTCCTAATGCGTAAATTCTTATCCATCATCGGCTTGGCCTTGTTTATTTTCTTAGGCGGCTGTTCCCAAGTCCAAAAGACGGACGACGCCTTCTTCGCCGACCTGGCCTCAACCTGGCAGGATCGGACGGAAACTATGAAGAAAGTGGAAAAGGAAAATGATATCACCAAGTCCTTCAAGGCAATCTTTGAAACGGAATTAAAGGGCCTAGAAAAGTATGAAAATGCTGATTTCGAAGATCCTGAACTCGGTCAAACGGTTCAAAATTATCTCAAAGAAGTTAGAGCCTGTCTTGAAGCCCTAGACACGGACCAATTGGGCTATGACGACCTTGAAAACTATCTTAACCACTATGACAAGCGGGTGGGCTATCTCAAGGAGCTCTCCAAAGACAAGCGTTATGTCCTACCTGAGGGCTCGGAAGATGACCTAGCCTTAGACCGTGAACAGATTAAGAAAGACAAGGCCAAGGCTGAGGAGCGAACCGATATCCTGAAGAAATTCCAAGAAGACCTCAATAAACTGAGCTTCCAAGGGAGCAAGGATGCAAATGGCCAAACCAATATCAGCGGTCAATTATCCAATACTACAGGGGCGGACTTAGCCAACTTCACCATCACCATCAAATTCCTCGATAAGGATGGCAATGAAGTGGATAAGCAAAGCGAAAAAATTGACGTCCTGAAGAATGGCGAAACGAAAGAACTGAAATATTCCACTGACAAAGACTTTGCCAGTGTTGCTCCAGACCTTAACTTAGATAATCTGGAAATTAATAAGCCCTAGGGCAAATAAAGAAGCCTTAAAGTGAAACAGGCAAGCTGTTTACTTTAAGGCTTTTTTAGTGCATTTAAGACCGTGGGAAGGACTTAGCATAAATTTCTTTGAGATGGGGAGCATGGATGTGGGTATAAATTTGAGTCGTGGAAATATCGCTATGGCCAAGTAATTCTTGGACGACCCGCAAATCCGCCCCATTCTCAAGAATATGGGTCGCAAAGGAGTGGCGGAGGGTGTGGGGGCTCACATTTTTTTGGATACCGACTTCTTGGACATAGGCCTTGATGCGCTTCCACACCCCTTGACGGCTGATCCCCTTTCCGTGGTGGTTTAGGAATAAGATCTCCGAATCCTTATCCTTGAGCAGTTGGTCGCGGGCATAGTCCTGGTAGCGGCCAATCCAATCAGCAGCCACTTCCCCCAGGGGCACAATCCGCTCCTTGTCCCCCTTGCCCAGACTCTGGAGGAAGCCTAATTCTGGATGGATATCCGTCACTTTGAGATGGACGAGCTCACTCACACGAAGGCCCGAAGCATAGAGGAGCTCCAGCATGGCCCGGTCTCTAAGTCCTAGGGGTGTCCCGATATCTGGGGCCTGGAGCAAGCGGTCCACTTCATCCATGCTTAAGACAGTGGGCAGGGTCTGCCGTTTCTTGGGCATGGCAATCTGGTCGACGGGATTCTGGTCAATCTGTCCGTTCAACAATAAGTGAGAAAAGAAACGCCGCAAGCTTGACAGTAAGTGGCTGAGGGTAGTCGTCTTCTGTCCTTGGTCGCTCTTGAACTTGAGAAAGGCTCGGATATCTGTGCGATCTAGGTCCTTGTAATGGCTAAAGCCTTGGTCCTCCATCCAAGTATCCAAGCCCCGGATATCATTGGCATAGCTCTTGATAGTGTTATTCGATAAACCTGCTTCTACCTTGAGTGTCATCAGAAAATCTTCCAAAAGTTCCTTATTCGTCATAGGGCAAGTCTCCTTCTTGGCAGTCCTGGCAGAGACCGTGGATGACCAAGTGGTGGTTAGTCACCTTGAAGTGGAAGTTTTTTTCGACTTCTTTTTCTACAGCGTCCAGGAGGTCCTCGTTGATTTCAATTATTCGACCACAATGGATGCAGACCAGGTGGTGGGGAGCATGCTGGGATTGCCGGTTGATGAGGCTGTAGTAGGCCAGTCCTTCGCTGCCCATGACCTTGCTGACCACCTGGATGGATGTTAAGATCTCCAAGGTCCGGTAGACAGTGGCCAGACCGATCGATTCATTCTTTTCCCGGGTGTACATATAGATTTGTTCGGCACTCAGCAACTGGTCGCTTTGCTCAATCAATACCTGTAGGGTGCTCTGACGTTGGGGCGTCAGCTTAAATCCAGAAGCTTGAACCGAAGCCTTCAGCTCTTGAAATTGGTCTGTCCCCACTAGTCCTCATCCCCTTTGTTTACTAAATAAATCCCTGCCTGGTCCTGGCGCAGGATCCCCTCTTTCATCAGATGGCCGAGGGCACGTTTAAACTGGGCCTTGGAAAGGTTGAAGAACTTACGAATATCTTCCGGCCGGCTCTTATCATTGTAAGGTAGGAAGTGGTCTGGTTGCCTTTCCAGGATAGCCTGAATCATTTGAGCATCTTCATTGATGACCTGGTAGGCTTGCGGTTTAAGGGACAGGTTTAAGTTGCCGTGCTGGCCCACACCGATCACCCGGGCGGTCACTTCCTCACCCAGAGCGGGCTCTTCATAGCGTTCACTCTCATGGATAAAGGCCTGGTAGTAGTCTTCTGTCAAAAGATAGGTCCCCACAAACTTACAGCGGTAAACCCGAGCTTTCACCGTTTTATTATTCCAAGTCGAAGTATGGGGGGACAAACGCTTGGAGATTTGTTGGAAGACCTGGTCGTCCGCAAGTTTAGCCCAGACCCTGTCCTTCTTGTCCACTTCCAAGCGCACAAAGAGCTTACTGCCTTTTTTAGGCCACAGATGCTTCTCTTGTGGGAGGTCATCCAGGGATAAAACCATGTCCTTATCCGGCAAGCCAATAGCCAAAAAGACCCCTAAATCTTGTTTAACAGAAGTGACTTCTCCCCAACCGTAGCGGTCTTGGCGGACATCAGGCAGGTCCAGGGTCATGCACAATTGCTTGTGGCTGTTCTCATAAACGAAGCCGCGAATGCTGTCACCCATTTTGAGCGATCCAGCTTGGTCTCTGTCTAAGCGGTAGGATAAGCCATCTTTTTGCACAAAAAAGTGTTTGTCGTTCTCATCGGTAACAATGCCTGTCACCAGGCTTCCTAAATATTTATTCATGGTCTACCTCTTTCATTGGTCGAATCGTATCCAATTTCATACGCTTTCTATTCTAGCATACTTTAAGCTCTGAGCGCTCGACCTGATCTTATAAAAAAAGAATTTTGCTCATTGGTTAATCCAACAAGCAAAATTCTCAATCTAGTTTCAGCTTAATTAAGCGTCGCCGCCTTCATAAACGACACCACGACGGGCATCGACGGTGACTAATTGACCTTCAGTCACTTCTGCAACTGCACCTTCAGCCCCTACGATGACTGGGGTATTGGTGTTAATGCCAAGTACTGCAGCATGGCTCGTTACGCCGCCTTCTTCAACGATAACTGCCTTCGCTTTGCTAATGGCATCGTTGTATGATTCATCTGTTGTCTTCACAACAAGGACAGAATTAGCCGTTACTTTTTCGTTAGCTTCTTTCGCGTCCTTAGCTAAGACAACGTGACCGACAGCAGAATTTTCCCCGATACCTTGGCCGCGAACGATTTGACGGCCAACGATTTGGATCTTCATTAAGTTAGTTGTGCCACGTTCACCGACAGGAACACCAGCAGTTACTAAGATCTTGTCGCCGTCTTGGGCATAGCCATTTTCCTTGGCTAAGTTAGCAGCTAAGATCATCATGTCATCAGTTGTTGCTGGACGTTCAGCTACAATTGGTTCTACCCCACTCGAAAGCATGAGCTTATTGGCGCGGCTTTCAGAGAAGGTTAAAGCCAAGATTGTCGCATTTGGACGGTATTTAGAAATCATTTTAGCAGTAAAACCAGAATCTGTGGCAGCAACAATGGTACGGATGCCCAAGTTGCTTGCTGTATAAGCAACGGATTGGCTGATAGCTTCGGCCACGTCTAATTGGGCATGGTCACCACGTTCCACATGGTTAGGTAAAACACCTTCTGAGTGTGCAGCGATTTGAGCTTCAGTTGCTAAAGCAATCCGATTCATAGTTTGAACGGCTTCAACAGGATAGTCCCCTGCAGCTGTTTCACCAGATAACATAATCGCATCGGTACCGTCGTAGATAGCATTGGCAACGTCTGACGCTTCAGCACGCGTTGGACGTGGGTTCCGTTGCATGGAATCTAACATTTGGGTAGCTGTAATGACTGGTTTACCCAAGCTATTGCAGAGTTCAATCATATCTTTTTGAGCGATTGGAACAGTTTCTACAGGAATTTCAACCCCTAAGTCCCCGCGGGCAATCATTAAACCATCGGAAACGTTCATAATTTCTTTAATATTGTCCACGCCTTCTTGGTTTTCGATCTTAGGCAGGATTTGAACATCTTCATTGCCAGTTTCTTCTAAGATTTCGCGGATTTCAAGGATGTCTTCTGGTTTACGAACAAAGGAAGCCGCAATAAAATCAATGCCTTGTTCCAAACCGAAGCGAATATCTGCTTCGTCTTTATCCGTAATCCCAGGTAAATTGATTGAAACGCCTGGTACATTGACGCCCTTCTTGTCTTTGATGATCCCGCTGTTTTCTACAACAGTTACAATTTCACCATCGGCTTTGTTAATGTCAGTAACCAGTAAGTCAACCAGACCATCGTCGACTAAGATATGTGAACCAACGTGAACATCATCAATCAATTCTGGGTAAGTAATTGAGAACTTGCTTGCGTCCCCTTCCACTTCACTTGAAAAGATGGAAACGGTAGTACCTTTTTCAAGTAAAACAGGTTCATGGTTAACCATATTGTGGGTACGGATTTCAGGCCCCTTTGTGTCCAATAAGAGGGCAACCCGCTTGCCGCTTTGTTTGGCAGCTTCACGGATGTTCTTAATCCGGGCTTCATGTTCTTCATGCGAACCGTGTGAGAAGTTCAAACGAGCAACGTTCATGCCCGCTTCCATTAATTGAACTAAGGTTTCAACTGACTCAGAAGCTGGGCCAATAGTACAAACAATTTTAGTGTTCTTTTGCATTTTTGTTCTCCTTTTTTGCTTTAATCCTTTGAACGAATAGACATTATAAGCGACTTAATAGGAAATGTCACCATTAATTTCATACAATTCCATCAATGGGGTGTGGGTTTCTCGGTTCAAGACTTCCGAAATATCGCCATAGACAATATCATTGCCACGGATGCCCAAGCAGATACCTGAGTGACCTTGGTTCAAGAGCTCTACAGCCCTAAAGCCAAACATGGTTGCAAGGACACGGTCGCGTGCGGAAGGGGCGCCCCCTCTCTGCATGTGACCGAGCACCGTTGCCCGGCTGTGGAAGTTTCCGTAAGTCGAGAGCTTATCCATGAATTTATTAGCAGACATCACGCCTTCAGCGAGAATAATAATGATATGCTTCTTACCCCGCTCACGGCCTGCCTTGATATCTTCCACAATTTGGTCCATATCAAAGCCAATTTCAGGAATAATTACCTTCTCAGCCCCTGAAGAAATACCGGTCCAGAGGGCAATATCTCCAGCATTACGCCCCATCACTTCAATAATGAAGGTCCGCTCATGACTGGTAGCTGTATCCCGAATCTTATCGACTGCCTCGATGACGGTATTGCAGGCTGTATCGAAACCAATGGTAAAATCAGTCCCTGCAATATCATTATCAATCGTCCCAGGAATACCAACCGTTGGAAAACCGTGCTCACTAAGGGCTTTGGCTCCCATGAAGGAACCGTCCCCACCGATTACAATTAAAGAATCAATCTTAAATTTCTTTAATTGCGCAATGGCCTTCTCCTGTCCTTCTTTCTCAGCAAATTCAGGATAGCGCGCCGTGTACAGCATGGTCCCCCCGCGCGACAGCAAGTTGCCGACATCATCAATACCCATTTGATAGATATCGCCTTCTGCTAGTCCACGAAAGCCATAGCGGATACCATAAACCTCGTTGCCGTCGTAGATTGCTTTTCTAACGACAGCACGAATGGCGGCATTCATCCCTGGTGCGTCACCACCACTTGTTAAAACGCCAATACGTTTAACCACTTGGACACCTCGTTTCAAAAAATTAATTCATACAATTTTATCTTAACATTTTTTTCAAAGAATGTCGCCCCATTTGTAATTTTTTCACGAACTTGTTAGCTGAGAATGACATGTTTTTCCCCATAAATATCCTTTAGGGCTTGGAGGACCTGGGGCGTATGAGCGAGCGCAAATTGAGAAGCCAACCAGTACTGGCTGCCCTCTTCTTTGAAGATAAAGTGGAGGGGCGTGATGCCAGGTTGGTCTTGGACGAGGGCCAGCAAGTCTGCTTTCTTCTGGGAAGCTGCTGCTTGGTTGGCAACTTCGATGTGGAAGGCCCCCGCCCTGCCCTGCTTAATGGCTTGGTCTTTGAGCTGCTGGTAGTAGGCTTGGTCCAGGGGATAAACTTGATCGACTAGGATTTGGAGTTGGTCGCGCCGCTCTTCAGTCTTCCCGCGCACGGCCAGTTTCTGCTTATCCCGCAAGAAGGCGACATAGCGGATATAGGTCTGGGGAAAGGCGGTTAAGTTAACCGTCCCCGTGGCATCTTGGACTTCCAGGAAGGCCATGGGTTGCCCCTTCTTCGTTTGGATCCGTTTGACATGGACGACTTCACCGATAACCTGAACTCCCTGGCCTGGCTTGAGATCGCTAATGGCCTGGAGCTGGCCTGTCTGGTAGAAGTCCTTCCAGGCTGCATAGGGATCGACACTCAGACAGAGGCCTAGGTAGTCAATTTCTTGTTGGATCAGTTCGGAATCCTTGTACTCTTCGTATTCTTCAATGA
The DNA here is from genome assembly GCF_030230715.1 of Aerococcus sp. UMB1112A. Taxonomy (NCBI): domain Bacteria; kingdom Bacillati; phylum Bacillota; class Bacilli; order Lactobacillales; family Aerococcaceae; genus Aerococcus; species Aerococcus sp. UMB1112A. The sequence continues at coordinate 35,402 of NZ_JASPDS010000004.1, forward strand.
CCGGAGCGAAGAGGGACTGGTAGTCATTGGCCATGCCCAGGTCTAGCTGGTTCTGTTGGCTCTGCTGACCAAAAAGTTTGCGGTGGTCCAGCAACTTAGGCAGGGCATCTTCAACCAGGGTCCGGCGGTTATAGTTAAAGTCATCCAGGGCGCCGGATAAGGCCAGAGCGGTCAGCACCTTTTCCCTGGCGGCTGCTTGATCCAAGCGACTGACAAAATCCATAAGATCCTTGTAGGCACCTCCGTACTGGCGCTCTGAAATAATGCTCCGACTCACCGGCCGGCTCAGGGTCTTGATATTGGATAGGCCCAGGCGGAGGGTCGACTGGTCGACCAGGTCCAAGGGCATGAAGGACCGGTTGACACTGGGCAGGTCAATTTGAATGCCAGCTGATCGGGCCTCCGTTAAGAGCTGTTTACCCTTGACGTCATGGATGCTGGTGTGGCGAAGGTTGCCGTAGTAAAAGGCAGCCGGGCAATGGACCTTGAACCAGGCCAAGTCATAGGCCAAGTAAGAATAGGCAAAGGCATGGGACCGGTTGAAGCCATAATTGGCGAAGGCATCGATATAGTGGTAGACCTCTTCGGCCAAGCCTGCCTCATAGCCCTGGTCGATAGCTCCCGTGATGAATTGATCATGGAGGCCATCTAAAACTTCCTGCTGCTTCTTGCCCATGGCCCGGCGCAGAATATCGGCCTGACCGAGGCTAAAGCCAGCAATCTTTTGGGCCACCTGCATGACTTGCTCTTGGTAGACCATGACCCCGTATGTCGCTTCCAAGATCGGAGCAAGGTCCTCATGGGGATAACTGATGGCTTCCTGGCCGTGCTTGCGTCGGGCAAAGTGGTTGATCTGCTTCATTGGTCCCGGCCGGAAGAGGGCATTGACGGCTGCCAGGTCTTCCATGGATTCGGGACTCACTTGGCGCAGGACATTGCGAATACCATCCGATTCAAACTGGAAGACGCCCAGGGTCTCAGCCCGCTGGAAGAGCTGGTAAACCTCCGGATCATCCTTTTGAGCCAATTTTTGGTCTAAGTCCTTATAGCCTAATTTCTCAGCGGCTTCCTTGACATCGTGGAGGATGCTCAAGTTGATAAGACCTAAGAAGTCAATCTTCAAGAGGCCAATCCGCTCGACTTCGCCCATGGTGAATTGAGAGAGTAAGATTTCATTGTTGGCGTTCTGCTGGAGGGGAATATCCGCCACCAGGGGCCGGTCGCTAATCAGGACCCCTGCCGCATGGGTTGAGACATGGCGGGGCAAGCCTTCCAGTTTGAGTGCTGCCTGGAGCCAGAGCTTGCCATCTTCCGTTTCCTCTAGCAAACGCTGGAAGTCTTTGGATCCTTGATAAGCCTCACGCAAGCTGATTTGCCCCTCAATTTGATTGGCCCAGGTGCTGATTTCGGCTTGGCTCTTACCTAGGGCTGAGCCCACATCGCGCAAGGCCTTGCGCGCAGCAAAAGTTCCGAAGGTAGCAATCTGGGCCACATGGTCGGCCCCATATTTTTCAAAGACATAGTGGAGGATATCCTGGCGGCGGTTGTCGGGAAAATCCAAGTCGATATCGGGCATGCTGTGGCGCTCCGGATTGAGAAAGCGCTCAAAGAGCAGGTCGTTTTCAATCGGATCGACATGGGTAATGAAGAGGGCATAGGCGACCAAGGAGCCTGCTGCTGACCCCCGGCCTGGCCCTACAGTAATCTTAGAGGCCCGGGCATAGCGCATAATATCCCAAACGATCAAGAAATAATCATCAAAGCCCATCCGGTGAATCACTTGGAGTTCATAGGTCAAACGCTCCTGGTAAGCTTTAAAATTTGCCTGGTCGCCCACGCGCTCGGCCAAACCTTGGGCTGCCTGTTGGGCTAAGTAGGTCTGGGCATCCTCCCCCTCATCCAGGGGAAAGCGCGGCAAGAGTTCCTTGTGGTAGACCATCTCTACATTCAGATCAGCGACTAAGTCAGACAGAAGGTCCACCGCCTCCGCTAATCCGATTTCAGCGTATTCAGCCCGCCAATCTGCCGGCGACCTTAGAAAGTGAGGGCCCCGTCCCTCCCGGCTAGCTTCAATATCGTCTAGCGGCTGGTTCTGATCGATAGCTGCTAGGACTTGCTTGTAGAAAGAGTCCTCCGTCTCTAAGTAGGCAACATAGGGCAAGGCAAGGAGGTCTAAGCCAGTCTTCTGGCTCAGCGCTTTAATGCTATCCAAGTGGTAGCGGTCAAAGGCCTGGGCACTCAGCCCAATATAAAGATTATCTGCCTTAAAATGCGCTTTAAAGCCCTGGCACCAGGCCAGAGCTTCTGCGTCTTGATTCTCTTTAATCCGTGCCATATGGGGGCCATAAACGGCGGATAGGACTACTAGGAGGTCATCATTCTCCTTTTTTAATCGATCCAAGGCTTCTGCGTAACGCCCGGTTTTAACCAGGGTAGACAAGCGCATGAGGACCTGGTAGCCTGCCTGGTTGCGCGCATAGACCACATATTCTTCAAAGTCCTGGCCCATAAATTCAGAAGGGAGCTGGAGGGATAAACCAATCAGGGCCTTAATCCCCGCTTCCTGGCAGAGGTCGTAGAATTCACAGGCGCCGTACAGGACATTGACATCGGCCAAGCCTAGTGCCTGGTAGCCCAATTTTTTGCCAAAAGTCACATAGTCAGCTAGGGATATGGGGCTCTTGAGTAAGGTATAGGCGCTATTGACATGCAAGGGGGCAAACATAAGCTCTCTCCTTTCCCCGTATGGTCACAAGTTAATCGTCTTCACGGTATTGGGGACCTTGGATATACATAGCGTCCCCGAAGCTAAAGAAGCGGTAAGAGGCTTCCACTGCGTGCTTATAGGCTGCCAGGACATGCTGGCGGCCGGCGAAGGCACTAACTAACATCACTAAGGTCGACTTGGGCAGGTGGAAGTTGGTAATAATGGCGTCAACCACTTTGAAATCAAAACCTGGGTAAATAAAAATAGAGGTCCAACCTGAGTCTGCTTGCAGCTGACCTTCAAATTTTTGAGCGATGGTCTCTAGGGTACGGATACAGGTGGTGCCCACCGCAACGACCCGCTTGCCCGCTGCTTTAGCAGTCTTGATCTTCTGGGCATTATTTTCGTCCAAACGGTAGAATTCCGAATGCATCTCATGGTCAGTTAAATCATCGGCACTCACAGGGCGGAAGGTACCTAGGCCCACATGGAGGGTCAGATAGGCCAGGTCAACGCCCTTAGCTTGGACCTGGTCTAGGAAGTCTTCGGTAAAATGCAGACCGGCTGTAGGCGCCGCTGCTGACCCATTCTCCTTGGCGTAGACCGTCTGATAGCGGTCCGGGTCATCCAAGTGCTCCTTGATATAAGGAGGCAGGGGCATCTCTCCCAAAGCTTCCAGAATTTCCATAAAAATGCCCTCATAAAGAAATTCAATTTCTCGTCCCCCGTGGTCTAATTCCTTCACCACCTTAGCCCTTAGCTGGCCGTCTCCAAATTGGATAATGGTCCCTGTCTTCAGGCGGCGGGCTGGTTTGGCGAGAACTTCCCAGCGGTCCCCATTCAAGTTATTTAGCAATAAGAGCTCGGCATGGCCGCCGGTTTCTTCCTTGGTGCCCAAGAGCCGGGCAGGGAGGACCCGGGTGTCATTGAGGACGAGCACATCTCCAGCTTCCAAGATATCGAGCAAGTCAGCAAACATATGGTCTGCATAGTGGCCAGTCTGGGCATCGAGGGTCAAAAGCCGGCAATTTAACCGGTCCTTGCTTGGGGTCTGGGCAATCAGTTCTTCGGGTAGGTCATAGTCATAGTCTGAAGTTTTTAATGTCATTCCATTCGCTTCCTTTTTCACTTGCTTTCTTCTGGGTCGATCCCTAAATGGCTATAGGCTAGGGAGGTGACGATCCGTCCCCGAGGCGTCCGTTGGAGAAAGCCATTCTGGATCAGGTAGGGTTCATACATATCTTCGATGGTGAGGGGGTCTTCGGCAATATTAGCAGCAATTGTCGACAAGCCGACCGGGCCGCCTTGGTAGTAAAAAATCATGGTTTCCAAGATCTTTCGGTCAACAGCGTCCAGTCCCTTGGCATCCACTTCCAAAATGTCCAAGGCCTTCTGGGTAATGGCCAGGTCAATGCGTTGGTCCTCATTGAAGACCTGGGCAAAGTCCCGGACCCGCTTCAACAAACGGTTGGCAATCCGTGGCGTCCCGCGCGAGCGCAAGGCAATCTCATAACTGGCCTGGTCATCGATGGGACTATTGAGCACCTGGCTGGTCCGCTGAACAATGGCATTGAGCTCGTCAGGACTGTAGTAGCGCAACTGTTTGACAATACCGAAACGATCGCGCAGAGGCGCTGATAAGGCCCCTGCCCGTGTGGTGGCCCCCAGTAAGGTGAAGGGGGGCAGGTCGAACTGGATAGCGTGGGCTTCGGTATCCTGACCCACAATAATATCCACCCGGAAGTCTTCCATCGCCGAATAGAGCATCTCTTCCACCACCCGGGGCAGGCGGTGGATCTCATCAATAAAGAGAATATCCCCCGGCGCCATCTCATTGAGTAAGACGAGTAAGTCCCCTGTCTTCTCAATCGCTGGGCCGCTGGTCGTGTGGACCCCTACCCCGAGTTCATTAGCTAAGACATAAGCCAGGGTCGTCTTCCCCAAGCCAGGTGGGCCGTAGAGGAGGACATGGTCTAAGGATTCATCACGGGCCTGGCAAGCTTGGATATAGACAGCTAGCTCCTTTTTGAGAGCAGACTGCCCAATATACTCCCTTAAGTACTGGGGACGGAGCGAGCCTTCAAACTTCTCCTCCCCTAGGCCTTGGTTATTCTCATCTAGTATACGCTCTGCCACTGCAGGCCTCCTTTCAAATTTCTTTGTCCTGAATCAACTAGCGAGCAGTCATCAAGCGCAGGGCTTGACGGATAGCGTCCGAAGTAGTCGCCACTTGGTCAAAGTCCATCTGCTTGACCACACGCTGGATATCGCGTTGGGAATAGCCCAAACTGTCCAGGGCCTCTTCTAGTTCTTGGGTAATAGGATGGGAAGGACTCGCCGAAGCGGCTTGGGATGCCGCTTTATCTTCAACATCACTCGTTAGTTTACCCTGCAAGTCGAGGATAATCTGCTGGGCCGTCTTCTTGCCGACACCAGGAAACTTGGTCAAGAATTGACTATCTGCCTGGTCAATGGCCCGGATCAAGCCTTCGTGGTCGTCCAAGCTGAGGATAGACAAGGCACTCCTAGGTCCAATCCCTGAGACCGAAATCAGATGCAGGAATAAGTCCTTCTCCGCTTCATCGCTAAAACCATAGAGGCGGATGCTATCTTGACTGACTGCTTGGTAGAGCCAGATCCTTGCTTCCTGCCCCACCTGGCTAGAAAAGCGATAGGGATTGGCCATAATCACTTGGTAACCAATCCCATTCACTTCAATGATAATCGCATTCGGTAAGATGCTGGTTATCTTTCCTTTAAAATAAGCATACATGACGGAATGCTCCTATTCTACAAATTTCTTATAGTCGCCGTAACCTTTTTCGTCCATCTCTTCATAAGGGATGAAGTCTAAGGCTGCGGAATTGATGCAGTAGCGCAAACCACCTTGGTCTTTAGGCCCATCATTAAAGACATGGCCGAGGTGAGAATCTGCGGCTTGGCTCCGCACTTCGGTTCGCACCATGCCGTGGCTGGTGTCGGTATTTTCCTTAATTTGGTCGTCAAAGAGCGGCTTAGAGAAGGAAGGCCAACCACACCCCGCATTAAATTTAGTCGTTGAGGCAAAGAGCGGACTCCCATCGACAATATCCACATAGATCCCCTTATCATAATGGTCATCATACTTACCTGAAAAAGGTGCTTCAGTCCCACTTTCTTGGGTCACCCGGTATTGGATATCATCTAATTCTTTCAAACGTGCTTCTTTATTGGCTTGGTCCATTTCAGTCACTCCTTTAAGGTTTTGTCACTCTCATTCTAACATAAAGCTTGCCGAATGCGAACATTTGTGCCCGGGACTAATGGCTATCCTGGATCCGTTTAAACAAACGCTCGATCTCATAAGTCGAATAGTGGATCAGGACTGGTCGACCATGAGCGCAGTTAAAAGGATTCTGGCACTGGCTCAGGTCAGCAATCAGTTGCTTGGCTTGGTCGTCGGACAAGTAGTGGTTGGCCTTAATCGAGAGCTTGCAACTCATCATGATGGCTGTCGCCTGGCGGAACTTACTCACACTGGCTGACTTATCGGTCAGGGCCAGTTGGATCAATTCCTCTACCGTCTCATGGACTTGGTCAGACCGAATCCAAGTGGGATGGGCAGATAATTGCAGGGTTTGGCTGCCAAAGAGTTCAAAGTCAAGCTGCATCTCCTTTAATTTAGGCAGGAGAGGACGGATCTCAAGCATTTCATCCTGGGTGAATTCAAAAAGTTCGGGGATCAGCAATTCCTGCATAGCGGTCCCGTAAGTTCCGATATGGTCCCGGTAGTATTCATACTTAATCCGCTCCTGCATGGCGTGCTGGTCCAGTAGGTACATGCCCGTGTCGTCTGAAGCTAAGAGGTAGGTCCCGTGCAATTGACCGATATAGTCCAGGTCAGGAAAGCGCGGGGACTGGTCGACCTGTTTAGCATCAATGGACGTAACCCGGTCCACGTCCCGCCAGACTTCTTTTTCACTGTGCTTGTGCTGGCGCTCCTCAATTGAAGGTTGGATCGTCTCTGAAGAAACCGGCTGAGCCTGACTTGGGCTAGCTTCTGAATCAAGGCTAGCATTTCCACTTGGCCTTCCCGCTTCTTTCCAAGGGTCATTTGTTGAGGAAACCAGCTCGCTTAGCTGGCTTTCTCTCCTTGATGGCGATTGAGGGCGAGGGCTGGACAAGGGCAAGTGGCCCTGCTCATAGCTTTCTTCTAAGCGGAAGGGCTCTGGCTTGGCTTCTTCGGTATACTGGAGGGGTTGGTTGGCCTCAGGTATCCGCTGGAGGGGTTGGAAGATATGGTCCAGGCTCTCTTTGATCAGATCATAGAGGACGTCTTCCTTAGAGATCCGCACCTCCATCTTAGTGGGGTGGACATTGACATCCAGGAGCTGGGGATCGGCCTCGATATGGAGGACAGCGATTGGATAGCGGCCAATCATTAACTTCTCCCGGTAACCATCGATGACCGCTTGACTTAACTTATAATTGCGGATATAGCGGCCGTTCAGGTAGAGGGAGATATAGTTCTTGCTGGCCCGCGTCAAGGTCGGTGGGGACACATAGCCGGTCAACTTGAAGTCCAAACTCTCGGCTTCGATCGGGTACATCTCCCGGGCCTGCTTAAAGCCATAAACAGCCGCCAAAACTTCCTGGAGCCGGCCCTTGCCATTACTCTCAAAGACCAGCTTGTCCTCATTAAAATAACGAAAACGAATCTGGGGATGGCCCAGTGCCTGGCGGTTAATAATATTGGAAATATGGGAGAGCTCAGTTGGCAGGCTCTTGATATACTTCAAGCGCGCTGGCGTATTGTAGAACAGATTCTCCACTAGAACCGAGGTCCCCTGACGGAGATGGCTGTCGCGCCGGTCCACCAGCTCACCGGCCTGCAAGTAGATCCAGGTCCCCGTCTGGCCATCTGAAGTCTCCAAGGTCATTTCAGAAACGGAGGCAATACTCGGCAGGGCCTCCCCACGAAAGCCGAGCGAATGAATCCGGAACAAGTCCTGACTCTGGTGGATCTTAGAGGTGGCATGGCGCTTAAAAGCTAACTCCACCTCATCAGAAGCGATGCCGATACCATCGTCAATCACCTGGATGCTGCGGAGTCCTCCCTCTTCCACTCGGATTTCAATCTCCTGGGCCTGGCCATCGATGGCATTTTCCAGCAATTCCTTCACAACGGAAGCGGGCCGTTCCACCACCTCGCCCGCTGCAATCTGGTCCGCCACTTGGCTAGGTAAGAGTTGGATCGCCATGCTTAATCCCCTCCTTCCACTTTAGCTACTAGCTTGCGTAAGAGCTCAAAGGCCTGCATAGGAGTGGTATCATTTAAATCCACCTGGTCCAATTGGTCCATGACCCAGGTCGCTGTCGGGTCTTCAGCTTGGGGACTGGTTTCTGCCACACTAAAGAGACTCAACTGTCCCCCTTGATCCTCCCCGTGGCTCGCTTGGAGGTCTTTCAAGATCCGGTCGGCATTGGCTAGGAGACTTTTTGGCATGCCTGCCAGCTTAGCCACATGGATCCCGTAGCTGCGGTCAGCAGGGCCAGGGAAAATCTTGTGGAGGAAGACCAGTTCCCCATCCTTCTCACTCGCTCCCACATGGATATTACGCAGGCCTGGCAGACGCTCTTCTAGGCTGGTTAGCTCATGGTAGTGAGTAGAGAAGAGCAGCTTGGCCTCTAAATGGTCGTGGAGGTATTCCAAAATGGCCTGGGCCAAGGCAATCCCATCATAAGTCGAGGTCCCCCGGCCAATCTCATCAAAGAGCAAAAGGCTGCGGTCGGTCGCATATTGGATGGCCTGGTTGGCTTCCAACATCTCCACCATAAAGGTAGACTGGCCTGAAATCAGGTCATCAGCTGCCCCAATCCGGGTGAAGATTTGGTCAAAAATCGGCATCTTGGCCGATTTGGCGGGAACATAGCAGCCCATCTGTGCCATAATCACAATCAGGGCTAATTGGCGCATATAGGTTGACTTCCCGGACATATTGGGGCCTGTGATCAGTAAGACATTGGTTTTGTCGTCCATTTCAATGGAATTGGGAACGAATTGGTCCTTGCCGATCACCGCTTCCACGACCGGATGGCGGCTGTCAATAATCTCTAAATTCCGGTCGTCTAGAGAAATTTTTGGACGGACAAATTGATGGTCTTCACTGACCTGGGCAAAGCTCTGCAAAACGTCTAGGCTAGCTACTGACTTGGCTAGGGCCTGCAAGTCCTGCTTATAGGCCTTGACCTGGTCCCGAACCTGGATAAATAGTTGGTATTCCAAGTCAATGGACTTATCTTCCGCTTCTAAAAGGGTTCTTTCCATTTCTTTTAATTCAGGGGTGATATAACGCTCCGCATTGGCTAGAGTTTGTTTACGCTCATAGTTATTCTCCTCCAAATCATCAAGAAGGTGGAGGTTGGCCTTAGTAACCTCAATATAGTAGCCAAAAACCTTATTATAACCCAGCTTGAGCGACTTGATCCCTGTCCGCTCACGCTCGTCCGCCTGGAGCTGGGCAATCCAGGCCTTGCCGTGGCGCATGGCCTCCCGGTAGTGGTCGAGCTGGTCATTGAAGCCATCACGAATGATATCACCTTCTGTAACCTGCACATTGGCGTTGGGATCAATGGCTCGGTCAATCAGGTCAACCACTTCCGGTAGGGCCGTCAAAGTCTCTAAGACTGGCTGCCAGTGAGCCTGGCGACTTTCATCCTCTCCTAATAGGATTTGAAGATTATGGACAATAGCTGGCACCTTGGCTAGAGACTGCTTAAGCTGGAGAAGTTCCCGGGCATTGACACTGCCCATGGAAATCTTAGCCACCAGGCGTTCCAAGTCATAGACCCCTTTCAATTGCTCCTGGATCTCTAAACGAACGAAATATTGGTCCATGAGATCAGCCACACAATTCTGCCGGCGCTCAATATCAGCCGCGATAATCAAAGGACGGTCGAGCCACTGACGCAAGAGCCGGCTCCCCATAGCGGTCCGGGTCTGATTAAGGAAGGCCAAGAGACTATTAGCCTGCTGACGGGTCCGAATCGACTCCGTCAGTTCCAAGTTACGCTTGGCATAGTGGTCCAAGTGCAAGTAGTGGTCCACCTCATAGTGCTCCGCCTCCTGCCAGTGGTCCACCATCTGGAACTGCGTAGCTTGCACATAGGCCAAAAGCAGGGTCAGAGCTGCCCGCTCATCTGCTGCTTCTATGTCCGCCAAGAGATGGTCCTGGCCTTCAATGACTGCTGGGTCCGGCTTGTAAACCGAAAGCGTGAAGTCAGCTAGGCGGTTGAGCTTGTCTAAGAAATCCTCTTCAAGCTCTATTTCTACCACTAACTCACTAGGCTGAAGCTGGGCAAACTCCGTTAAGAGGGATTCCAAGCTCCCAAGCTGGGTCACCTGCAACTCCCCAGTCCCTAGGTCACTATGGGCCAAAGCATAGCCTGATTTTGCTTTGACCAAGGCACAGATGTAATTATTGGTCTGCTGGCTGCCCTCTTCCAGGTAGGTCCCAGGCGTAATCAAGCGGATCACTTCCCGACGCACCATCCCCTTGGCTTGCTTAGGGTCTTCCATCTGCTCAGCAATGGCCACCTTATAGCCTAAGCGAATCAGCTGGCGAATATAGTCCCCCGCCGCATGGTAGGGCACCCCACACATAGGAATGGGGTTCTCTGCATTCTTATTGCGGCTCGTCAAGGTAATCTCTAACAACTGGGCCGCTTTCAAGGCATCCTCATTAAATAATTCATAAAAGTCCCCCAGCCTAAAAAAGAGAAAAGCATCTGGATACTTAGCCTTCATGGCCTCATACTGTTCCATCATGGGGGTTTTCTTTGTCTTTTGAACCATCATGCACTCCTTTGCTTGTATCTTTATCTATACCTAGGCCTTCCAAGCGAGAATGAGCTTGGCCAAACGATTCATCTCCCCATTTTAACACAAATCTCTCGAGACCGCCTAGGCAAGCAAGGAAGATTTTCTGGACGCTGCCTGATTTTCCAGGCGCATGCCGATTTCCACTTGAATTTTTAGCCGATTAGCGTTAAGATAATTCTTGTACTTATTCTATGGAGACGTAGCGAAGAGGTCATAACGCGGTTGACTCGAAATCAACTTGTCGGTGACTACCGGCACGAGGGTTCGAATCCCTTCGTCTCCTTTTAAGCATATCTACAGCCAATTAAAAACTACTAAAACCATTGATTTAACAAGGTTTCATCACTTTGTAATAAACGCCTGAAACCCGTTAATCAGTTAGCTGATGGGGTCACATTTGGGGTCACTTTTTAAATTACAATACCATCGTCCCCCAAGACTAAACTAGATAAGAGAATAGAAATCAAAAAAACGTTCACTTGCATGAACGCTTTTTATTTTGTCTCCTAAGGCGTTTTAGATGATAAATGTATAAAACCATTACCCTATCATTCAAGGCGCTTAGAATCGACGCTGATATATGAATTTGGGGTATAAAACGTAAACTATTCCTGGAAGTTAAATCGATACATCTTTAAATTTTAAAGTGAGTTCATTCATTGCCCCCAGGAAGCTATCAGCACTATCAAATTTCTTAACTCTTTCGGTTTTCTCTTCGCCTTCCATCTCTTCAGCCTCTCTAGGCGGTAAACTTCTAATATTGTCTATACCAGAACCAAGCTTTCTATATACCGTCCGTATACAATAACCATTTAGCTCAGCCACTTCATCAACTGGGAGACCACACAAGTAATAATCAGTCAAGCAGGCACGTTCTTTCATGTCTGAAAACTGGTCAAAAATATCTAAAGCTTTAAATTGTAAATCTAAATATTCCTCAGTCGCTTGGTTTAACTGCTCTTTCATTATCATCAAGTTTACTAACTTATCATCATATGATTTTGGCGAACTTGTCACTTTGACGCCGTCTAAATAGCTTTTACCAGAAAGCCCCGCTTCATACAGCTTAATTTTCCCCGTAAGCGTCGTAACGTGATTTTTTGCTCTCCTACACCCTTTAATAATTTTAACGTCTCTAACGGTCATAATGGCCCCCTCACCATGAAATTACTTATGCTATTGATATTCTATTATATCAAAAAAGCCCCATTTCTGGGACTTTCTACAACTATTCAGAAATTACTTATGATCTAAATGTTACATAAGTATCAAAACTATCTTTTTCAATATCCATGTGAGATAGAAGCTCCCAAGTTTTATCAGATTTTCTTCCTAGAAAACTATCTAACTTCTTTTTATCTAGTATGAATAAATTTTCGTCAGTCTCTGGAAGACTCCTAATGAACTCTTGAATATCTTCTTCACTTGCTGGCACATCTAAGCCTTGGACGCTCTCGATAGCTTCTAAGATATTTGTTATAGAAGTAATAATCATTCTGAACCTCTCTTCCCCTTCAACTCGGCCAACTCTGGAAACTCCTCATCAAATAGCTGTTTTTCTTCTAGCGATAGTTTATCAGGGTAATCAGGCCAAAAATTATAGATGGTCTTCTGGTCAAAGCTAAATAGAATTGGACCTATCATCATAGGAATATAATCAATCTGCCATATCTTTGATTCAGGGCTTTCTTTGTACCAATCGCTATAACCTTCTAAATGGCTTTCCATAAAGATGGTTTGATCATCATCTATCATAGCTCTCCCTCTTTTTCTTGTTCATATATTTTGGCGCATGAAAATATGTGCAATAGACGGCTGAAAGCCAGCCCAAGCCAGAGGGGGGGAGGTACCCCCCCATACTTGGATAAGGCTCATAGGGCACTGACGGAAATCCGCAAAGAAAGCAAAATTATCCACTTTAACTATTAATTTATTTATTTTTTCATTAGTCACTTGAATCAGCTTCCTTCTTTGCTCATCCTCAGTCAGTGCCTAGCCAGCTACACCAGCACAACCATTCTAGTATCACTAATCATTATACAAGCATTCATCAGTTCGTTAAGAACATTTGAATTTAATTTAATCTCCAAGCCTTCAAAGTTTAAACTCACCAGCCTAAGCCTTCATACTCTCTTACCACCTTCAATATCAATAACTAATAACTTAATTATCTTTCAGCCAATCAGGGTAGCATGCGCCTTGCTTCCTCTGCCTGGGCCGTGGGTGGTGTCCCTATGCATAGCTGGGCTATTGGGAGTATATCAATTCCTAGCTAATAAGAAGGGGGCGGGCTTCCTTTAGGGGAGGGGCAATTATAAAGCGGGCCAGCCTCTCTAACTTAGCTGGGGATGGATTAGCCCATTTGTTTAATCATCCGTGTATAAGGGTCATCACCAAGACTATTAGGCTCTACAGACTTCATAGGGCCTGGCTCTTGTGGCTTATTATCAAACATCTCCCGCAAATACCTAACATCAGCTTCTATTTCTTCTGCTGTCCCTCCTTTAACATACTGGGCTATGCTGGGATCTAGCCCATACTCTACTAAAACATTGATCTTAGCATTATTAATCTTCTCTTGGCTTAACTGACTTTGCATGTCAGTTAAATCATTGGTGTAAGTATCAAGTTTCCCCCCCCTGCTCGGCAATAGTATCTTTCAGGGCGTTCATCTCTTCCAAATAACCCGCCTCTAAATCTTCTTTAGCCTGGCTAAGGGAATTGTGATATTCCCCTAGTATCTGGCCAATAGCTTTATCATTTAGCCCAAATTGTTTTAAGAACTTTCTGTCCATGATTGCAATCCCTCTCTAGGCCTTACTCTTTGATTAAACCTTTTGCGATAGCATTCCCTTTAATTCGATCATAAAAATAATAAGGATTAGATGATGGTCTATATTCCTTAGTTGGAACAACCAAGGCACCATTATCATCTTTATAAAAATTACTCATTACATCCCAAGGATCTTTTTTAATTAAATCTTTATACACGGCTTGAATCAGTTCGTCCGCTTTAATTTGAACGTTTCGGGACTCTAGGGCAATCTTTTTAATCTCATTTACTGGCTTTTTAAGTTTTGCCAGCAATGCATCCATTTCGGTGTCTGCCTGCGTCTCAATCTGGGACAAAATATCCCTAAATTCTGTTTTAGTCAATAAAGGTTCATCTTTAATCTTAGCAATTTTTTCTTGTACAAATCCAATAGCCCGATCCGTCACTTCTAGCGTTTCATTCAACTCGATTGTTTTCTTAACAGATTGCTCCACATTTTCAAGGGTTTCCGCCTTCACAATGTCCGCTTCTGTCTTTGCTTTCTTTGCTGTCAACGCTTCTAGCTGGGCGTTTAATTGGTTAATCCGTTCATCGTTACGTTTTGCATACTCTTTGAATTGGTCATCAAATTTAGTTAGTTTAGTTGTCATTTTCATATCTCCTTTAGAATAAGCCTTCAGATAATTCGGTATATCCATCATGTAACCGTTGCTCTTTTGAGTTCATTAAGCGGTCAGCTTCTCCGTGCTTCCCGATACTGTGCAAATAAACCTTTTCTGCCTCGGTATCGTTAGCACTTTGACGGTCTCCCACTTCCTGGGCCATCGCACTAGCGAAAGTTTCGGCAAGCTCTTTATTGGCTTCTTCTCTAGCCTTCGCTTCTTCAAAATACTTGGCCATATTTTCTTCTGCCTGCTTATGTCGCTCAGCTCTTTCTTTCTCTGCTTCTACTTTTGTTGCGTGATACAACTCATTTAAATCTACTTTTGTCATAGTTTCATACCTCTTTCATTTTAGAATCCATTCTGTCCCTATAATATTTGATTCTACCGTCCTAAAATTCTATGGTGGTCTAATCATACCTCAACCCCCTTTCTCGCCGTGTGGGCCATTATTTAAGCCCTAAAAGCTCATCCGTTGAAATACTAAAGTACCTACTTAAACTTATAAGCGACTCACCGCTTAAATCAGGTTGTTTATTTTCCCAATCAGCAATGGTCTGCTGGGATTGCCCCAATGCTTCGGCTAACTCTGCTTGGGTTAGCTTTTTTTCTTTTCTCAAGCTAGTAATTGTTTTCAAAACATGTTCCTCCTAGTAATTATTTCTTCTGTTTTTCCCATAAGCTTGAACCTCAACGGCCAGGGCATTGATTCGGTCAATTGTCCGCTTCGCCCTTGCTTCGCTTGCCTGCTCATCTAAATTATTATTATTGGGATAAATTAAACGGCTGGCATAATCCATAATTGTTAGGTTAGATGTGAAGCAAGTTAACTTATTCTTCTTGTAACGTTCGTTAAGAATGGGATATAAGATTTTATCGATATCATAGGCCCTTAAACTTTCCGCCCCAATATCATCAAGAATCAATAAATCAACATACTTGTAATGATTCATAAGTTTTTCTAAACGGTCGCTATCTTTTCGCATTTGGTCAAAATATTTGTTAAACAGCTCAGCAACTTCAATCATGGTTACACTAGCACCCTTGATATTAATTTCTTTTGCTGTAGCTGATAACAAGTAAGATTTCCCAATACCAACACCACCAACTAACCAAATTCCTTTTTGCTTGTGGCCACGCTTAAAATCTTTGATTAGGTCGAGGCAAGCGCTATAAGCTTCCTGTCTTCCCATGTCGTCTAAATCATAATGGGAAATATTGGCCATCTGATTATCAAGGCTCATATTACTAATATCTAGCTTCTTACGCCATTTTTGAAGGTCAGTTTTAGCCTTGTAATCAGGGTCAATTGAATACCTTACAATAACTTGACCGTTCTCAATTTTTAGATGTGGAACATAGGCCTCCATGTGGTCACGGTACTTAATAAACTCTCTGAAATTTGGTAGAGCTCTTTTAATCATGTCATAGTCTAGAACCTCTTGATAAGTTGCAATAAATTGCTTAATGTCAGGGTCTTTCAGCGTCTCGCTCTTGACCTCATCATGATAGCTATCTAAATCTTTTCCTAACAAACTTTTCTTTAGCTTTGCTGGCACGTCTAGGGCCTTAATCATCTCTTTAATTCCGCTCATTAGATTTCACCTCTCATAAATGCATTAAACTCTTCTTTATTTTCAAAATATCTTTTCTCTTCAGGTTGATTATTCGATTGATATTTCTTGCGTTGCCGTTCCCTCTCAACCTGTTCAGCCTCTGCTTGGTCAACCGTCCTAATATTATTAGTAGTCCAATTCGTTAGAATTTTCATCGCATATTGAAAAGGTGACTTAGTGCCAATTGACCGCTTGAATGCTAAGATAACTAGTTCTTCATTCATTTCATTAGTCCAGTGTTGAATCTCTTGAACCATATTCGGGGTAACTATCCCATAATTCCGTTGATAGTAATCAATCGCATTTTGGCCAACAACTTTTGGCATTTCATCATGATCATCATCAGAATTATTTTTTTTAGATTCCTCTACTAAAGTAACTACTTCCTGTTGTTGATGATGATCATGATATATATCTAAATTAACTCTATCTCTATCTCTATCTCTGGTGGAGTTTTGTCGGATATTTGTCTGGTCATCTGTCGGGACATTTGTCTGGCCGTCTGTCTGGTCAGTTGTCCTATCACTTTTCAATGCTTCTTTTTCTGAATCAATTCTGGCTCGGTATTCTCTTTTTCTATCCGCTTCAGTTGATGATTTTCCAATAAAATTTTGAATATCTGAAACAAAGATTGCACCATTGTCCAAAACCTCTATTAACTCTAATTCTTCAAAAATTTCTATGGCCCGCTCAACGTCCTGCTGTCTATGTCGTGTGATCTTAGCTAACAAAGATGGGCTATATGGAATTTTTGATTTAAATGTTAACTTGCCTTCTCCTTTTAAACTTCTCAAATATAGCTTAAGCAGAATGTTGCAATATTTATATCCGTCTTGCATGTCTTCAAGAATAATGATTGCTGGGTCTTCGAAAAAGTTTTCTTTTAACTTCAGATAGTAATATTTTCTATTATCTGCCATACCGCACCTCTTTTATGGCCATTAAACGACAACTGTCATGCTCCTCTGACTCAATAAATCCGATCTTGCTTAACAATTGAACGGCTTCCGTTACTGTCTCCATAGGCATATTAGTTAATTCTGATAGTGCCTGAAAATCAAACCCCTCTGAATCATCGTTAAGAAATCCAGTTAAATTTCCTCCATCTTTTAAAGTCTTCAAGCAAAGTTTCAAGTAAAAAATAATATAGGGTGCTCCCTGCTCTTCAATGAATTTAATTCTGTCACTTTCAAAAAAATCATCTTTTAGTAATAGGTAAGGCCATGCTGTATCAGTCATTTAATTTCTCTCCTTATAAGCTTGTATCTTCCGATATAAAATTCTTTTCTTCTTGTATAGCAAGTAATCCTTTTCTTTCTAAGATACTTACTACAACCTCAACATTCTCCACTTCTTCATCAATGAGCTTTGCCAATGCTTCGATTATATTATCGCTAGTACATCTTAAAAATATTGGAATTTGGCATCTTACTTGCCATGACATCATTTTGTGATAGATCAGGAAATAAGTGTCGCCCCCTGCTATCTTCCGCAACGCTTTAATTCTTTCGTCTTTAGGATCCTTAATTGTTATAATTGACCAATATGTTTCAACAGTCATTTTATTTTCTCTCCCCTAGTTCTTTTTCTTATAAAATAGGTGTTGTCGAACGCTTCCCCAAGTCTGATTAGACGAGGCGCTAGCATTCGTTTCAGTTCATCATTCGCACGGTGAAAGCCAACTTGTAGCATTGCCACGTCTAATACATGACTTCTCCCTTTACTCATCTGAAAACCCGCTCTTTTTAGCTTCCTTACATTCGGCAACTTGAATAAGGAAGTAGTCAATCTCTTTCGTTTCTGGCCATAGCCAATCAGATATTTTGACAAGCCCCCTCGCTAGGTCTACCCTAACCGTATAGGTAAGCATTTTAGCGACAAAATAAGCCATTCTTAACCTGTATTCGTTTTTCGTCATGGTTCATTCTCCCTATTGAATCTAAATTTGTGTTATGGTCTATTTTTTGATAATATATTTTATATGGCTACAAGCCAGTTAATTTCTAAAGTCATAAACTTCCTTTAGTGCTCTGCTGAAAAGCAGAGTGTTTTTTTATTTAATACCTAAGTCGCTTAGATTTTCTTTAGTGACTTCTTCGTCTCCGCTACCAATCAGCGAACTATATACATTCACAAGCACATCCGAAAAGTCATAAACAATCGCTTCTAGTGCAACGGCATTAGCTTCTTTCTCTAGTGATAACATTTCAGAAGTATGATCAGGAGAAGCCCCAGCAACAAGAATAGACTTGTTGGTTAACTTCCACATCTCAATTACCCTAATCAGAGGGCTAAGCTTAGACGCCAGCTGTCTATTGTGGTCAACGGTCAAATAATTTTGTTTTTCCATGGTTCAGTTCCTCCTAAATTAAAGCGTATATTTTTACCATTAAGAAGAATTGCTTACCAGCTGTTAAATTGTTATACTATAAGCATGTCGGGACGCTATGGCGGTAGCTCCCCCTGCTTATCTAGCGGTAAGCGATATTCTTCTTTATCTTGACTTATGGGGTCTGCCTCATAAGTCTTTTTTTATTGGTATGGATGTGCTCTGATAAAGTCATCTAATACAGTCCGTTCGATATAAATCTTATTGCCCAGCTTGCTAAGCGGTAAGCCTAGTTGCTTGTGCCAGTTCTCTATAATGGTGCTTCGGCTAGTCTTGTAAAAGTCGCTCACCTCTTCAATGGTCAGCATGGTTCGGGTGATGGCAAAATTCCGTTTCAGCTCCTCCCCTGCTTCGTTTAGATAAGGGATGACCTGCTTAATCAACTCTTTAGATGATTCAGCGTCTAATTTGATCTCTATAGCATTATTACTCATGGTTTATACCTTCCTTTCGATTACGTTTTCAAAGTTTTGTACTGCCAGGGAAACACTGCCAGCGAATTCCCCTTCAATGGCTATGAGTTGCCCGCTGTCCTCATGGTAGACCTTTCGACTGGGTACTATATCACTAGGGATAATTTTGTTCTCCCACTTCAAAGCATGAGGCGCATAGTCGGTATAAATAAACCACTTCATTAATTCAGGGTCATAAGTAATCACTGTTTCCGCTAGATCAATGGGGGCTGGGCGCCCCTGGCTGATATTAAATTCCATCTTCTTCCACCTCTTCGGGGGTTTCTTCGATTTCCTCAACATTATCTGATTTCTCAAATACTAGTTCATCTAATTGGCCAATTGCATAGCCTGTTTCGACAATTACATCATCTAAAATATTCGCAAGACTCTCCAACTTGGTTAGCTCTTCCGCACAACTAAACGCATATTCAATCAGTTCGTTTTCTTCCCATTCAGTCAGATCTTCGCAATTAAATGCATGGGTTGCTAATCTCTTGCTAAAAATATTAATAAGCGTCTTTGCTTCATCATTTCTTAACTGAGCCGTTGCAAGTGTTGCATCGATTTTTACATTTTTGATTTCTTTAAAGTTCATAATTAAATCCTCCTATTTTGAATAAAGTTCATTGTTCCGTGCAATCTTTTCGCCCGTCACTTTCTCATAGTGCTGGGCCTGTAAGTAATAATTATCATTCCCCTCCTTATAGCGTTCCAGGTAAACATGGTTGCTGTAGGCCAGCAATCCATATAAGAATAGGAATACTGCTAGAGTCGTTGAAATAAAGAGTGTCACTACCTTTATAGTCTTTAATACGATTCGTTTCATGATCTCACCTCCTTTCAGTGATTTATTAATTAGTTACTGATATTGTGTGTTTTTGTGTGCGTTGCCCTCTGCTGATCGTTTGGTCGGTGAAGGGCTTTTTCTTAATTGAATTTTTTCATGCTATCAATATCTAACAATATCGACTTAGAACGGTCTGTATAGGAACTTGGCAAGTAGTTTCTGGCCACCGCTAAGACATAATGCAAGTTATATTTCTTGCGCTGGGCGCAATACATAATAATCTCCTCGAACTTCAGCAAGTGAAGCTTTCTTGCAATGTCTCTTAGCTCCTTCAGTCCGTCCACCGTGTAATAATTGCTTAGGTTGAAGCCATGAGCCAGCATAATGTTAATCACCGCAAATACATATCTATCCTTGTAGGGCGGTTGTTCATCATTAAAGGGGTCTTCTAGGATAGGCAATTCTCTAAACTCTTCAAAGAACGTTTTTTCTTCCTCTGCTTGACTGCTGGGCGCCTCAAGCTCGGCTTTCATTCGGTTAAATTCGTTAATATAGGCTAGCTTGAAGCGTAAGGCGGTTAATCCTGTATAGCCCATCACCAAGAGAACAAAGCCGTCTTTAGTCATGTAGTAAAAAGAGCGTTTTTCTCCTTTTGCGTCTTGGTAGCTATCTTTATAAAATAGATTTTCGAATTTCAACAAATCCATATTTGGATTGGTTGAATTTAACGAATCCAAATTTGAGCCGTCCTCAGATTCCATTGAATGGATACGTTCAAAATTTAATTTGAGCGTTTTAATATCTCGCATGACATGAAAATGCTTTTTATTAAATACTTCGGCAATCTGTAGACTGCTAACGACTAGTTCATTGCCTAGCTCTAAAATGTTGTAATTCATGGCGGTAACTCCTTCTTCTTTCTAATTTTTGGGTACAAAAAAATACCCTCATCAAAGTAGACAAGGGCATTCACTCCCTTATCTTTGGTTGCTCAATAAGGGTACGTATGATATAGTATTTACGTACTCTTTATGAGTGCTGGGCCGTCCTGGTTGTTGAGTCGCCAAACTTCAATACAACCTGGGCGGTTTTTTGTGCTATTCTGGTAGGTCATTAAGTGCTTTGCGAACAGTTTCAGCTTTAGTTAAATTATGCTTCTCACTATAACGGTTTATTTTTTCGTTCAGTGGTTCGCTAATTCTAACGGTTAGTTTGACACTGTTAGCGTGGCTTCCTTTTGGTGGCCTACCTATTTTCTTTTTGTCGGCCATTAAGGTTCGTCACTCTCCTTTCTGTCGACAAAACTATAATAAGTTATGTCGACAAAACTGTCAATACCTTTTTTACAAAAAATACCCTCACTTTTTTAAGCAAGGGTACTTTTTTTTATTGAAATTGAGTGATTCGCTCTTTCTCGTATTGGTATGACTCTTCTAACATTTCCGCTAGTTGGTCAGTATCTTGGTTAGCTAAAAATTCCATATACTTCGCTCGGGAATCCTTGTTAATGATGACTGGGAGGCCTAAATATTTCATTGCTAGAAACAATAAAATCATTCGGCCCGTTCGTCCGTTTCCATCGCTGAATGGGTGGATTCGCTCGAAAATAATATGTGTATCAGCTAAGACGGTCAAACAGTCCTCACCGCTTTCAAGTCGGTAAGTGGTGTTCTCTGTCCACTGGCTCACTAGAAAAGGCGTTTCCTGTGGTGAAGCGGTTTTGAACTCTGCCCCAACAATTGCATTCTGGTAAGTCTTGAACTGTCCATGGTCATGTTGTAGGCGGTCAGTTAACAAAGCATGAACTTGTTTCACCATCTCAACGCTTAGACTTTCATCATTTTCTAACTGCTCTAGCAGGTATGAAAAGGCCTGTTTGTGGTTCTCGATCTCATAAAACTCCCTAATGCTCTTAGATTGATTGGGCAAGGCGTTTTCTACAATGATTGATACTGTTTCAGGTAAACTAATCGTATTCCCTTCGATACCGCTGGAATGGTAAGCCATTCGTACAAGTAAATCATTTAAATAATCAGTAGTAAACATTCTTCTTCTCCTTATGAGTGATTCTGTAACTACATCATAAAGCAATTTTACTCAATTAGCTAGCTTTGTACCCTTATTATTCAGTTGTCAAAGGTCTGTCAGTTCTTGCCGTCAAGCAAGCGTTTTGATATACTAGACGTACATGGCAACACATACCATGTTTCAATTTATCACTTTAGAAAATCTTTGTAACTATGTGCAATAGACGGCTGAAGACTTTCTATCTACAATCTAATTTTTAAGGCGTTAGGGTAAAACCTAGCGCCTTTTTTATGCGCTCTTTTCGGAATGCTGGCACAAGTTCCGCTTTAGCTCCTCATAGGTGCATTGCTGATTTAAGTACATGATGGCTAGCGTTGCCTGCTCTCGGTACTTGGTCAACTCGTCCCCGCTCATCAGGTCAAGCGCTGGAACTGTCTCGGGTGCATTTTCTCGTTCCCTTAGCTTAACCGTGGAAAGCCCTGTAATCGTTCGGCATAGAAGACTGGCAATATTACTATAGGCAAATTTGTTAACATACTGCCATCTGCTTATAGCTTCGTTCAGTTCTTTATGAATGACTTTTTCTATTTGTCTTTGAACTTCAAAATGCTTAATCTGTTCTCGCATTTGGTAGAACTCTTTGACAAGGGCCTTCTTGAACTCTCGAACTGGTTCGGTATTATCTAGCCAAGTGATAAGTAATGTTGCTTGCGGTTCAGTCAAACGGTAGTCCTTACCTGGTCGACCACCTTTTGACCCTTTTAGAGGTTTAGCATTTTGAAATGTCAAAACCCCTAATTCCTCTAAATCTGTTTTATATTTATAAATCAAATTCTTAACCGCTTTATGCTGTACTTCAGCACATTCGGCCACAATCGAACTTAATGTATATGGCGCTTCTTTACCGTTCTCTAAATAAACTAATTGCATAGCTATAGCTCCTTCCTATTTTGTATGTAAACGTTTTTTCATGAATTAACTTTTATTTCACCTTTTTAAATTTAGCTGATTGGCCAAGTGCTGGGCTTTTTTTATATGTTTTAGATACATATATTCTTATCTAGTTCAGTCTTGGGGGACTGGTTAATTTCAAGTGCTTTTGAAGTGCTGTTTTTCATACATACTTATCAATTTAGCCGTGGGGTGTATTGTGTAATTTCTGTAATTAATTATCAAAAAAAATATTTGCTACATTTAAACTTGGATCAATTTCCTTAAATATTTCAACTAACTTAATTTTTTCGTTGTCCTTAAACGGGAACTTCCCGCTTTCTTTATTTTGCATCGATGAACGACTGACTCCAATCATTGAAGCTAGTTGTGCTTGCGTAAGACCTAGCATTCTTCTGTACCCTGCTACTTTATTTACTTTTCTCATTTCCTCACCTCCTGTAATTTCTGTAATCAGTTTATCTAACAATTTAAGCCCTGTCAACAATTATTTGTGTAATTTCTGTAATTAGTATATACTAAGGGAAAACTTACAAGGAGGCATATATGAAAAAAGAAGAAGATATAAGAGTCGGGCAGAGAATAAAAAATATTCGTTCCACTCTTAAATTGGATCAAAAAACTTTTGCTAAAAAAATTGGTGCCACAGTCTCAGCGCTTAGCAATTGGGAAAACGGTAGGAATAAACCAAATGATATTAAAGCTAAAGCTATAGCCGACTTAGCGGGCATCACAGTAGATGAGTTGTTACATGGCCAACAAGATAATGAACTAGTTCAGATATACAATAAACATTCTGCTGAAGATTATGGGAAACTTTTCAAATACTACCGCTTAATAGACGGCATGACGATAGAAGAGCAGGCACAAGAATTAAGCACACCACATTTTATTGGATCAGTGCCCAAGGTGACTATATCAGTTGAGCGATTAGAACAAATTGAAGAAGGAAATATAAAGCCTTCACTAGATGAGTTAATGAGACTCTTTGCTAGCAACTCAAACGGCACTATGATGGATATGCTAAACCTTAGATTCATATTCAAATTAAACTTAAATAGCGTATATGATTTTTTGAAAAATATATCTTTTGAAGAAATTGACAAAAATAATGTTAAAAAGATGGTGGATACTCTGAATTTAGCTCCAGTTATTCGCTATGATACTTTTGATTTAGTAAATATCTATAATTACATGGTTTCCGAAAATCAGTTTCAAGGATTAGATATACTAAAATCATATTTTAGAAATACAATAGAAAATATATCTGAATTTCTATCTGATAAGGAAGATGGCCCCAGCTCCCAAGATATGGAAATGGATTTAATAATTACTCAAGGAGAATTAGCTAGAAACTTGAACAAAATTGAAGCTTATGAGGAAGTCTATCTATAATTACTAATCCCAGTATTCAAAACATTAACACCGCCAACATGTATTCTTATCTAGTTCAGTCTTGGGGGACGTATTAGAAAAGAGGATACATAAATGGCAAGCTATACACAATATCAGACAAGCAAGGGCAGTTTCTGGCAAGTTCGGGGCTACCTGGGCATTGATCAATCTACTGGTAAAAGTGTTAAAGTTAAAAAACGTGGATTCAATACAAAAAAGGAAGCGCAAGCCTACTACAAGCAATGTTTCATTGAATTTGAAACAAGCTCCTTTAAGGTTGCCCTTCCTAAAAAGATAAAGTTTAATCAAGTATACCATGAGTGGTTGGAAATTTATAAAAATGATGTGGAAGATTCCACCTATTCAAAAGCTAAGCGACAAGTTGAGTTGCATATCCTTCCAACTTTCGGGGACTGCTACATAGATAAGATCACCGCCAACATGATTCAGAAACAGTTGAATCAGTGGCATAAAGAATTTAAAAAATTTCGATTATTCTACAGTTATTTTAAAAGAATAATGAAGCTGGCCTATAGTAGAGGTTACGTTAAAGAGCTAGTTACTGATAAAGTCGTTACACCGAAAAAGCGTTTGAAGTATGATTGCGACAAGCGGGAAGAAGTACCCTACTACAACATTGATGAACTGCGCCAGCTCATGAAGATTTTAGAAGCAGAAGAAAGCCGCAAATGGCATGCTTGCATTCGCACGTTAGCCTATACGGGGCTTAGACGTGGGGAAATTCTGGCGCTGACCTGGAATGATATTGACTTCACCAACAAAACATTAACGGTTGATAAGGCGCTGGGGCAAAGAAACGGTAATGAGCTATATTTAAAAGGCCCTAAAAATGATAATAGCTATCGTACAATAAGCGTTGACGATACCACGCTAAATGTATTGAAAAGATGGCGAGCTGAACAAAGTCAGTCACTTTTGAAGTTCGGTTTTAAGCCCCTGGGCAAGAATCAACTGGTTTTCAACAACACTAAATCAAATAGCTTTCTGAATCTTACCGCTATTTATAACGCTTTTAAACGTATATGTCGGCAAAATAATTTTAGATTTATCAAACCTCACGGCCTTAGGCATACACATTGTTCCCTACTCTTTGAGGCTGGTGTCCCTATGAAGGATGTCATGGCCAGATTGGGGCATGGAGATATTCAAACTACTATGAACATTTACACTCATGTCACGGAACAATCAGAACAGAAAAGCGCCCAACTATTTGCAAAGTATGTTAATTTTTAGTGAAATAGCTTAAATGGGGTCACATTTGGGGGCACTTATCTTATATAGGTGATATTGAATCACTAGAAACGCTTTAGATACAAGCTTTCTAGCTTCTAATTTATTTAGAGTGTTCATTTCCCTTCGTCTCCTTTTTGTGAATTCTAGTGAGGGCTAGTAAAGGCCAATGTTGATTTATCGGGCTTTATCACACTTACTAATAGCCAGTAATGTCTAATAAATGCTAGTTTTTACTCGGAATTCTATAACATTTCTATAACTTTTGGACCGTTAACCAGCTAAATCAGCTGACGAATAGCGTCCATAAAAAAACAAGCAGCCCAGCAGGTCAATCTGCAAGGCTGCTTGTTTTCTGTTCATCCATCTCATTTGATTATTTCTATCTAAAGGAAACAAAGTCAATTAATTATCTTGGTCATTATTATCGCCATCTTTTGTCTTAAAGAAGCTTGACCAAAAGCCTCTTAAGGTTAAATGTTTGCAGAAATAGAACCATGCTAGCGTTACGAAAGATACAAACAACACATATAATACGAATAGTAGACGGTCTAGCATTTCAATCATTGCTCCCCTATATTTCAAGCACAACTAAGAATTTAATTTTTTTGCACTTTTATTATACTATATAACCAAAAAAGTACTTAGGCAGGCATCGTTATATTTCTTGACATTTTATTTCCACCTGGTATTGTGAATAAAAATATTTATATTTTACGAGGAGGAAAAGAAATGAAGAAATTGTTATTACTAGCGCTAGCCGCTGCTACTTTAAGTGCTTGCGGTGATCAGGTTAAGGAAGCCCCTGCTGGGAAGGTTGAACTGCAGGAAGAGAGTAAAGAAAATAAGCCTGAAGAACTCACAGAAGTCGGGCAAAAATCAAATGATCCAGAATTTGGCAGTCTCGAACTCAAAAAAATCGCCCAACCCGAAGAAACGCTAGATATTGCTCCCGAATTAAAAGCGACCATTCATAGTGTCAAACTTTTTCAGTCTGATAAAGGCGAGGCAGACCCTGTTTGGGACATGGTTGGGGGCAATCCAAAAGAGGGTTACTTCTTACAAATTGTCTATTCCATTGAAAACCTATCAGATCAAGAAATTATTGGTCCTCATTTTGATCGGCTAATTTTAGATAATGGTGAACAAATCGATGACCATGTCCTCCTCAATCAAACGACTGAATTAGCTCCTAAAGCTAAAGCCTCTGACCAAGTCATGCTGGTTGGCGTCCCGACTGAAAATTTTTCTGGCTTCTCTCTCGAAATGACCACTGCTATGACCATGGACGAGAATGCCATGGACCCCATGATTCAAAGCCAGGCCATTAATTTTCAATTTTAAATGCTAACTTTCTTAAAGTGCATACATATTTTATCGGACCCTAGAGCCAAACTTTAGGGCCTTCCCTTTTTTGCTCTGCCTTCATCCCTTGTGCTAAAATAAGCTTAAATAACTAAGGATAATAAAAGGAGGATGCGATGATTTCCAAGGCAGCTCAAGACTATTTAGAAGCTGAGGGGATCCATGATTTACGGGTGGAATACCCCCAGTCTGTATTCAATTCTTGCTGTGAAGCTAGTAATTTTGAGCCTGAGGTCAAGTGCGGACAGCCCGACCATCCGGAGAACTATCAGAGCTACCAAGCCGGGCCGGTAACGATCTTCCTGCACCGATCTGTCCGTCTCTCTGACCGGGGCGACTGGGAGATTGGACTCTTTCGCTTCTTAGGCTACAAAAAACTAGTTTTCTCTGGCTTTCGTCCCATTTAATGAAAGGAGTCTATATGTCTAAATTATTTCAACACCAAAGCTTAGGCGATTTGATGGCGGGGTTCTTTGATGGCAGTATCCGTTTCGGTGAGCTCCTTGACCATGGCGATACCGGTCTTGGCACCTTCCACGCCTTCGACGGGGAGTTTATCATGGTCGACGGCCAAGCTTATCAAATTCAAGCTTCCGGCCAGGTCGTAGAGGTCGAGCCTGAATTGACCAGCCCCTATGCTGCCGTCACCTTCTTCAAACCAGACCGCTTTGAAGAAATCAAGCGGCCCACGACCCTGAAAAAAATGCGTTCTGAGATTGGACAGATGGTCCAAAGCAAGAACGTCTTCTCAGTGATTCGGATTGACGGGCACTTCGATTATGTCCATACCCGGGCGGTACCAAAGCAAGAGAAACCCTATCCGCGCTTAGTTGAAGCCACCCGGGTCCAACCTGAATTCGAACAATACGATATCATGGGGACGGCAGTCGGCATCTATACGCCCCACCTCTACGATGGCGTAGCCAAGGGCGGCTTCCACTGCCACTTCATTAGCGATGACCGCAAGTTTGGCGGCCACATCCTGGACTACATCGTCACCGATGCCAAGGTCCAAATCCAAACCATCGATAGCCTAGAGCAACACTTCGCAACAGACTATACGGAATTTATGGAAAACGACATCGACTACGACAACCTCGCCGCCGAAATGGAAGAAGCAGAGGGCTAAAGGGTGAGAGCAAGAGCGTTTAGCTTTCCTTCACTGGAGCAAGTAAAGATAGCAAAAAGAGCTTGGAAATTCCCAAGCTCTTTTTGCTGCAAATTATAAGGGGTAATACGACTTAACGTGCATAGTCGACAGCACGTTTTTCACGGATTACCGTTACTTTAATTTGACCTGGATAGTCAAGTTCTTTTTCGATTTGCTTGGCTAAGTCATGCGAGAGTTTCACTGCTTCAAGGTCATCTACCTGGTCAGGTTGGACCATGACGCGGATCTCACGTCCCGCTTGAATCGCATAAGACTTGCTGACACCGTCGGCACGGTTGGCAATGTCTTCCAAGCTGCGTAGGCGTTGGATATAATTTTCAAGCGATTCTGACCGGGCACCTGGACGTGCAGCAGATAGCGCATCGGCAACTGCGACAAGCACTGAAATTGGTGAAATGGCTTCTACATCCCCATGGTGGCTTGCAATCGCATTGATCACGAGGTCATTCTCATGGTAGCGTTGGGCCAATTCGACACCAATTTCAACGTGGGTCCCTTCAATTTCATGATCCACGGCCTTGCCGATATCATGCAAGAGACCGGCACGTTTGGCGCAGGCTTCATCTAAGCCTAATTCACCAGCCAGAGTACCCGCTAATTTAGCCACTTCGATACTATGGCCCAGGACACTTTGGCCATAACTGGTCCGATAATTCAAGCGTCCCACTAGCTTAATTAAGTCCGGATGCATATCATGGATGCCGAGGTCGAAGACGGTATCCTCCCCAATGGTACGGATACGGGTATCCATTTCTTTGCGGGCTTTTTCCACTGCTTCCTCAATCCGGGCCGGGTGGATCCGACCATCTGCGATCAAGGCATCGAGCGCGATCTTAGCAATTTCTCGGCGCACCGGGTCGAAACCACTCAAGACGACAGCTTCAGGGGTATCATCGACAATTAAGTCAATCCCCGTTAAGGATTCTAGCGTCTTAATGTTCCGCCCTTCTTTACCGATAATCCGGCCCTTCATATCGTCATTAGGTAAGTGGACAACTGTCACTGAACTTTCAGATACAGTGTCCGCCCCACTCGTTTCAATGGCTTGAAGGATAATCGATTTAGCGATTTTATCAGCTTTTTCACGAATTTCTTGTTCAGCATCACGAATTTTAATCGCAACTTCATTACTCAATTCACGTTCTGTTTCAGATAAAATCAAGTTTTTCGCATCTTCTTGGCTTAAACCCGATACTCTTTGAACTTCTTCTTCACGTTTTTGGATCAATTGGTCCGCATGGGCTTCTTTTTCTTCAAGATTGGTCATGCGGTCACGCAAGGATTGTTCTTTGGAGTTGAGCTGATCTTCTTTATTATCTAGCGTGTTTTCGCGGCGGGTCATGCTTTCTTCCCGCTGGTTCAAACGGTTTTCACGTTGTTTAAGTTCATCACGATCAGCTTTTAAATCTTTCTCAGCTTCGGTTCGATAAGTTTGGGCTTCTTCCTTCGCTTCAACAATCATTTCTTTATATTGGGATTTGGCATCACGCTCGGCACGGTTGATAATATCCTGGGCTGAACGTTCAGCTTCAGCGAGGTCGGCTTCCATCCGTTCCTGGCGACGCTTGTCCCCAACATAGTTCCCGACTAAAAGGCCAACAATTAAAGCAACGATAACGAAGGCTATTCCTGTAAACTGCATAGTTCACCTCCGTTTCTATTTAATTGTAGTCTTAAATACTTTAAATATTTTTACTCAGTGTAAAAACTTTTACACCTATTATATATTGTATATTTTTGTTTCTAATCTGTCAATTGTTCTTTAAAGGCCCCTCAATTTAGACCAATGACTAAGCACAAAAAAGACTAGGAAAACTCCCAGTCTCTTTGTAAAAATTATGATTTACGAACGCTTATTCTTAATCTTTGGCAGTGCGGTTAATTGTTGCTACTGAAGGACTAAGAGGTCTTCAGCTCTGGCCCTATTCCTTATTGTCTTCCTTCTCGTCCACGTCTAAAGCAGCTTGCCCAGTGGCTTCTTCTGAGTCAGACTCAGCGGCTTCACCGCCAAAGCCATAATGGGCACGGACTTGTTGGTCCACCGCTTGGAAAATATCCGGATTTTCCTTCAAGAAGTTCTTGGCATTTTCGCGACCTTGGCCGATCCGGTCATCCCCGTAGGAATACCAAGAGCCTGATTTTTGGATGATATCCAAGTCAGCGGCTAGGTCAACCAATTCGCCAGCTTGGGAAATTCCTTGGCCGTACATGATATCAACCTCTGCCACGCGGAAAGGTGGGGCTACCTTATTTTTGACAATTTTAATCTTGGTCCGGTTACCGATTACTTCCCCTGCGGCTTTCAGTTGTTCACCGCGTCGAACTTCTAAGCGGACGGTAGAATAGAACTTCAGAGCCCGACCACCTGGTGTAGTTTCAGGGTTTCCGAACATCACGCCCACCTTTTCACGGATCTGGTTGATAAAGATGGCAATGGTCTTCGTCTTGTTAATAGTCCCGGATAGTTTACGGAGGGCTTGCGACATGAGTCGGGCTTGTAGACCCACGTGGGCATCCCCCATCTCCCCTTCAATTTCAGCCCGGGGCACTAGGGCAGCGACAGAGTCAACGACTACAATGTCGATGGCCCCTGATGAAATCAAGGCATCGGCAATTTCTAAGCCTTGTTCACCCGTATCAGGTTGGGACAGGAGCAATTCATCAATATTGACCCCTAAGTGTTTGGCATATTCAGGGTCTAGGGCATTCTCCGCATCGATAAAGGCTGCAATGCCACCCCGCTTTTGGACTTCAGCGACCGCATGAAGGGCCACCGTTGTTTTACCTGAAGATTCTGGACCATAGACTTCAACAATCCGGCCCCGAGGATAACCGCCGACCCCTAAGGCGATATCGAGAGTCAGTGACCCAGACGGTACTGTTGATATTCTTTGGTCGGCCGTGTCACCTAACTTCATAATGGCACCCTTACCAAAATTTCTTTCAATTTTTTTGAGGGCTTCGTCAAGGGCTTTTTGACGGTTGGAATCGTTGTTGGATTTACTCACAGTACTTCCTCCTTGTCGTACATTTACTCTAGCTATATTGTAGCGGGCTTCTGCTCAAATAGCAAGCAAAAAGCGAACAGTTGTTCTAATTTAATTTTTGGATAAGGGCCAGGCAAGCGGCATGGACTGCTGACCGGCGGATGTTCTCACGCTGGCCTGATAAGTGCAGACGGTGGACTTGGCAGTCGGCGGGACCGGCTAGGCCAATAAAGACCGTTCCGACATCCTGACCTTCCATCTGGTCTGGACCGGCAACCCCCGTAAAACTCAAGGCATAGTCCGTCTGAAAGAGCTGGCGGCACCTCTCTGCCATTTCCTTGGCGCAAGCCTGGCTAACCATGCCTTCTTGGTCCAATGTTTCAGCGGAGACGCCTAGGACATCGCGCTTGGCTTGGAGGCTATAGGTCACGACGCCCCCTTCAAAAATTTCTGAAGCGCCTGGGCAGTCAACAATAGCAGCTGCCGCCATCCCACCCGTTAGGCTTTCAGCAACTGAGACTGTTTTTTGCTGGGTCTTGAGGGTCTGGACCAGGGCCTGGCTGGGCATATAGTCCAGGCCTTGGCCATAATAGTAAGCCCCGAGGCGGTCATTAATTGTTTCTTCGAGGGTATCTAAGAGGGCCTGGGTCGTCCCTTCATCCGAGCCACTAGCCGTCAAGCGCAGGGTCAGAACATTATGCTTAGAATAAGTTCCGATGGTGGGATTTTCCTGGCTTTGAATCAAGTCATCTAAGCTTTCGGCTAGCTGGGACTCCCCCAGCCCATAATAATTCAAGTAGCGCGAGCTCAGTACCTGCCGGCTATCTTCAGCTATAAAGTCTTGGATTAAGGCCTTGCCCTCTTCAAGGAACATGGCCCGCATCTCCTTAGGGAAGCCAGGTAGGACTATATAAAGTCGACCATCCTTGACCAGGGCCGTGCCCACCGCTTGCCCCACAGGATTTCTGAGACTTTTCCCCCGGCTAAAATAGAGGGACATGCGTTGGTTCAAGTCCGACATGGTCGCTTTACGCCGGCTAAAATCTTGGCGGACCCGATCTAGATTCTCCTCATCATAGACCAAGGGCTCATCGAGATAGGCAGACAGGGCCTGCTTGGTCAGGTCATCTCGGGTAGGCCCGATACCGCCTGAATAAATAATTATATCAGACCGCTCTTCTGCCTGCTTGGTGACCGCTGCTAGGCGGTCGGGATTGTCACCGATAGCCGTTTGGATATAGTGCCCCACCCCCAGTTCTGTCAGTTGTTGGGCCAAAAATTGGGCATTAGTGTTCAGGATTTGCCCCATAAGAATTTCCGTCCCAATCGCAATAATTTCAGCTTTCATTTCTTTCCTCCTTATTCATATATAGACCATTTTTTCCAAAATTCACTTTTATTCTAACAAATTTTTAAAAAAAGCTTGGGCCAAAAGTCCTTGCCTGATAAAAAAGTGACTAGGAGCTTGACCTAATCACTTTTCTTTTTTCTATGCTGAGCCCTTAGAGGCCATCACTAAATACTTTTTTGTTCTTAATGAAATAGTCAAAGCCCGAATAGAGGGTGAAGAAGAGGGCGAGGTAGAGCAAGACCTGACCGATTGAGAAGGGTAGGAAGCCAAAGGGCGCATCATCAACCAAAAGGAAGATGACAGCGAACATTTGCGTCATAGTCTTAACCTTGCCGATAAATTTAGCTGCCATGACCTCCCCTTCTTGGACCAAGATCAAGCGCAGGCCAGAAACAGCTAATTCCCGCATGAGAATCAGGCTGACCACCCAACCTGGGGACTTACCCAGAGTCACCAATTCAATCAAGGCCGTCGCGACGAGCATTTTATCAGCGATGGGGTCCGCAAACTTACCGAAATTAGTGACTAAGTGGTCGCGGCGAGCAATATAGCCGTCCAACCAATCAGTAAAGCTAGCAAAGATAAAGACCAAGGCCGCTAAAAACAAATGAGGGTCGATCGCACTGCCTAAGAAATGCCAGGTCCCCCAATCCAAGGGGAATTCCACTAAGAGCAGGAAGACGGGAATCAGTAAAATCCGAAATATCGTTAATTTATTAGGTAAATTCATCTCTCAATTCTCCTTTAATTTGCTTGTGAAGGCTCATCGCTGTTATCGGAAATGTTGACAACCCGTGGCTTAGATCCATTAGCCGGTCCGATAATTCCCCGCTGTTCCATATCATCAATGATACGGGCGGCCCGGTTGTAGCCGATGCGGAAGCGGCGCTGCATCATGGACGTGGATACTGTATCCCGACCCTTGACAAATTCCATGGCGTCAGACCAGATCTCATCAAGTTCATCAGCTGGATTATCTTCACTGGCTTCACTGGGCATCATCGCTTCAACATAATTTGCTTCTTGCTGGGACTTCACAAAATCAACTACGCGTTCCACTTCATCATCATCAATGAAGGCCCCTTGGACTCGGATCGGCTTGCCCTCACCCATCGGCATGAAGAGCATGTCGCCGCGACCTAGCAACTTCTCGGCCCCATTCTGGTCGATAATAGTCCGCGAATCTGTCCCACTGGAGACCGCAAAGGCGATCCGAGAAGGCACATTAGCCTTGATAATCCCTGTAATAACGTCAACAGAAGGTCTCTGGGTGGCCAGGATCATATGGATACCAGCTGCTCGGGCCATCTGAGCTAGACGGATGATGGCGGCTTCCACTTCCTTGGAGGCGACCATCATCAGGTCAGCCAATTCATCAACGATGACAACGATATAGGGCAGGCAGGGATCGTCCGTCCCCTCTTCCCGGTTCTTTTCACGGATATGTTGGTTGTAGCCCTTCATATTCCGAGCCCCCGTTTCAGCAAAGAGTTCATAGCGCCTTTCCATTTCTGCCACAATCTTATTCAGGGCTTGGGCAGCCTTACGAGGGTTGGTTACAACAGGGGTTAAAAGATGGGGGATGCCGTTGTAGACATTCAATTCCACCTTCTTAGGATCGATCATCATTAACTTAACTTCATGAGGTTTGGCCTTCATCAAGATCGAGATGATAATCCCGTTAATACAAACCGATTTACCCGATCCCGTAGAGCCCGCTACCAGCAAGTGGGGCATCTTGGCCAGGTCAGCCATCTGGATGGAGCCCGCGATACTCCGTCCCAGGGGAACTTCCAAGAGTTTGGGCGACTTGGGAGCATTCTCCAAGCTATCACGCAGGGCGACCAGGCTGACTTGTTGGTTAGGAACCTCAATCCCAATGGCCGATTTGCCAGGAATCGGCGCTTCAATTCGAATATCCTTGGCTGCTAGGGCCAGGGCAATGTCATCCGCTAGGTTGGTGATCTTG
The DNA here is from genome assembly GCF_030230715.1 of Aerococcus sp. UMB1112A. Taxonomy (NCBI): domain Bacteria; kingdom Bacillati; phylum Bacillota; class Bacilli; order Lactobacillales; family Aerococcaceae; genus Aerococcus; species Aerococcus sp. UMB1112A. The sequence continues at coordinate 69,120 of NZ_JASPDS010000004.1, forward strand.
CTGACCTTGGTCCCGATAGCTGGCTGGATTTCAAACTTGGTCACAGCTGGTCCCAAGTTAGCCTTGACTACCTTGGCATCGACATTAAAGCTCTCGAAGGTCTCCTCTAATTTCTCAATATTGTGTTGGATCACACTATATTCGCCGGACTGGTCCGTTTCTTCCCGATCATTCAAGAGATCAGGCTGAGGCAGGCGATAATTAGGATTCTCTTCCTCGGCTTCCATTTTCATGTCAGCCAGGTCTTCATGGTCCTCCTCTTCTTCCTCATCGTATTCAAATTTTAAGGGAATATTTTGGGCAGGCGCGCCGGCTTGAGCAGGAGCTTCTTGTTGACTCGGACTCGACTTAGCCCGGCTCCCTCCTGAAGACTGGGAAGAGGATAGGCCGACGATTTCCACCGGCTCTCTTGGTGCAGGCTGGGCCTCTTGGTCAGTCCTTTCTTTTTTAGGCCGGATGCGGTTCTTCTTTTCTTTGGGCTCAGACTGCTTAGCCTTTTGCTTGGCCTTGGCCTGGCGCTTCTCTGACTGCTTCTGCAAGTTCTCCTTACTGTCTGCCAGGAAATTGGAGAACCAATCTGAAAAGACCGTCCAGAGCATCTGGATGCCTTCCAAGAATTCCTGCCAGGAGATATTCATGACAAAGCAGAGCAGGACCAGGATGGCGATAAAGATGAGAACATAGGTCCCCACTTGGCCCAGAGTAAAATAAGAGACAGTGTAAAGCAAGGCCCCAAGCATGCCCCCACCCAAACTCTGGCTGAAGGTCCCCTGGCGGAGGGCTTCCGCCGCTAAAGACCAGGTCACATTAATCAGAGACTGGCCCTGATCCGCAAAGGCTGAAAAATACCAAGAATGTAAGATCAGTGCTAGCAGGGGCAAGAGCCAGAGACAGGCTTGGGACAGACGGTTGCGCAAGTTAGGGCCCTGACCTGTTAGAATCAGCCAGACCATGGCCAAGGCCAAGCCAACAAAGACCGGCAAGTAAAGCTCGCCCACCAATAAGCGCATAACCTGGGCAATGAGCCGGCCGACAAAGCCTAAGCGGAAAATGCCAAATAAAGTCACCACAAGCATGCCAAGGGCAACCGCTTCATTTTTAAATGTACGTTTTTTTGTTTTTTTCCTTCTTCTTTTTGCCATTGACTTCCGACAACATCCTTTCTCGACTAATCGATTCGACGATTATACACTCTATATTATATACAATTTTCAGCTTTTACGCAGCTTATGGGCTAGGAATAATTTCCCCACAAGTTAGATTTCTTTACTAGCTATTCCCCCAGCCCAACAAAGCATGCTATGATTAAGGAAAGGAGGTTGCAAGATGTTAACCAGTAAACTTCGTATCAGCGGCCGGGTCCAAGGGGTCGGCTTCCGTTTTCACTGCAGTCAACTAGCCCGCCAGTGGCACTTAGGGGGTTCGGTTAAGAACGAGGCAGATGGCAGTGTCAGCCTGGTCCTCCAAGCAGATGCCCAGACCCGAGAGGAATTTCTCCAAGCCCTCGAAAAAGCCAATCCCTATGCGCGGATTGACCAGGTCGACCTGATAGCCGAGGAAGACTTAGACTTTAAAGATTCTTTTGAAACGCTTTATTGAAATCATAAGCGAGTTTCGATAGAATAATAGGGTAAGTTTTATCAAAGATTAAAGGACGTGACATATTGTTTAAATCATTGACAGGCAAGCGGGCCAAACTGCTTGCCCTGACGCTAACTAGTAGCCTATTACTAGCTGGCTGTGCCAACCCAAATAATCCGGACGGCTTTGGCTTCCGTTGGTTCGCCATGCCGATCAACCGTTTACTCAACTGGTTTGCTGAGATCTTTAATGGAAATTATGGCCTAGCCATCATTACCATGACCATCCTGGTGCGTCTGGTTCTTCTACCGCTCACCATGCGCCAGTTGAACTCCACTATGGAACATTCGGTCCGGATGAAAGAATTCCAGCCCTATATGAAAGAAATGCAAGAGCGGCAAAAGAATGCCAGCTCTGACGAAGAGCGGATGCGCCTCGCCATGGAGCAGCAAGAATTTCTTAAAGAAAATAATATCTCCATGCTAGGCGGGATGAAAGGCTGCCTGCCTCTCCTCATTCAATTACCGATCTTCTCTGGCCTCTATGCAGCAATCCGAACCAGCCCTGAAATCAAGGCCTACACCTTCTTTGGCATTCCTCTAGGCGAACCAAGCCTACTCTTCGCCATCATTACGATTGCCCTCTATGCCCTGCAATCTTGGGTTTCTCTCCAAGGTATTCCAGAAGAGCAACGGGCTCAAATGAAGATGTCGATGTTTATGATGCCAATTATGATGGGCTTCATCGTCTTCAGCGCACCTGCTGGTCTGACCCTTTACTTCATTGTATCAGCGCTCTGGGGTGTTCTCCAATCGCTCTACACCAATCTCATCTACCGGCCACGCATCACAGCCCGTATTGAAGAAGAGATGAAGAAAAATCCAGTTAAAGTGAAAACTAGTCCAAGCACACAAGCCAAAGACGTCACCCAAAGCGTCAAAGACGACGCTCCTCGTCAAATTGACAAGGGTCCGAAAAAAGGTCGGAATGCCGGCAAGCAAAAGCGTAAGTAGACGCTAGCAATTCTTGAACATCTGTAACTTAATGACCAAATTCAAAAAAAGAACGGATGCTCACTTATCACAAAAACAAAATTAAATGCCTTAAAGCAGCACACTCTGTCCTGCTTTAAGGCATTTTTTTAATTTGCATCTGAGTCTTCTTCCACTGACCGGACCTTATCATCAACTTCCTCAGCTAAGGGCAGGCGGATGTGGAAGACCGAGCCGCTATTCAAGGAAGATTCTACGAAGAGCTGACCCTTGTAACCCTCGATCAGCTGACGAGCAATGGGAAGGCCGAGACCATTGCCACCTCTTTCCCTAGACCGGGCCTTATCCACCCGGTAGAAGCGGTTAAAGATCTTATCCTGGTCTTCTTGAGAAAGCCCTTCGCCAAAGTCCTGGATGGCGATTTCCACATAGCGGATCACATCCGTAGATACCGTAATATGAATCAAGGGGGTATCGGTGGAATACTTGACTGCATTGTCCAATAAGATAATGAGGCACTGCTCTAAATGGTGGCGGTTAATGGCCACATAATAAGGCTTAGAGAGCTCATTATTCAAGATGAAGGTGAAGTCAGGGTGGAGCATCTTGAAGTTCTCATAAGACTCTTCCACCACCATACCGGCATCAACCGCCTCATCTTGGTAGTGAATCTCCACTTGGCCAGCCCGCGACAGGTCGAGCATCTCTTGGACCAAAACGCGCATGCGCTCAATCTCACTCAGAGCCGATTGGATGGATTCCTGTAAGACTTCTGGATCATCTTTGCCCCAGCGGTTGAGCATCTTTAAGTGCCCCTGGACAATCGCAACTGGAGTCCGCAGCTCGTGAGAAGCATCCTCGACAAAATGCACCTGCTGGTCGATATAATGGGTCATCCGGTCTAAGAGCTGGTTAATCCCCAGGGAAATATCCGTCAGCTCATCCTGGCTATCGCGGATGATCACCCGGGTATCGGCAATGCTCTTAAAGGAGATCCGGTCCAGGGTGAATTTAATATCACGGATGGGCTGGAGCATCCAAGATGCCGTTAAGAAACCTGCCACCCCTGAAGCAAAGAGGAGGAAAAAAGCGATAAAAGTGAGCGAGACCACCAATTCTCCTGGACTCAAGATCACAATCGCTATTGGTACCAGCATGGCAATGAGCCAGATAATCCCTGATAGGCAAAGCCCCCATTTCCAAAAAAGTGAAATTCGCTTTTTCTTCTCTTGGTTATCAGGTTGATTATCTAATTTCATTGTTCAGTCCTCATCACATAGCCTGTTCCGCGCACAGTTTGAATATAAGAAGGTTGGTCTTTGCGGTCAATCTTATTGCGCAAGTAACGGATATAAACATCCACAACATTAGTTTCAATCTCAGTGTCATAATTCCAGACCTTATTGAGTAATTCCTGGCGGGAGAGGACGACGTTGACATTCTCCATCAAGGTGACTAAGAGCTCGTATTCCCGCTTGGTCAAGTCGATGATATCATCCCCCCGGTGAACAATCCGGTTTTCTTTTTCGACCGTGATATCCTTAAAGGTCAGCTTGGTTTGCTTCACTTGGAATTCACTCTCTGCAATATTGATGCGACGAAGCAAGGCCCGCATCCGTGCCAGGAGTTCTTCAATCGCAAAAGGTTTAACAATATAGTCATCGGCACCCTGATCCAAACCAGACACCCGGTCAATAATAGAATCGCGAGCAGTCATCATAATCACTGGTGTCGTCTTCTCATGGCGCAGGCGGCGGCAGACTTCCACCCCATTAATTTCTGGGAGCATGAGGTCGAGCAGGATAATATCCCAGTCTTCTTCAAGAGCGGCCTTGAGTCCCGTCCGTCCATTGTAGCAAGTTTCCACTTCATAGCCCTCGTATTTCAGCTCCAATTCAATGAAACGGGCTAAATTCTTTTCATCTTCAATAATTAATACACGTGTTGCTTCTTCACTCATCTCATTCACACTCCATCTCCATAATATTTAGTTTTTGTGAAAAAATATTCCTTAAGCAATTCATATATCCCTATGCTATAATAAAAAGCGTACAGCTTACAAGAGAAAGCGAGGTTTCTTATGCCACAGCACATGCCAAAATCTAAAATGTACAATAACAAAAAGAAGAAAAAACGTCGTGGCCAAATCTTAATCTGGATCGGCCTCATCGCCATCATCGGCTCCGTCGTCTTCGCCACCGCCATGGCCCTCTACGGCTACTACGCCGGGTAAAACAAGGGTGTGAGCAAGAGCGGTTAGCTTTGGCTGCTTGGAGTAAGTTGGAATAAGGGCAAGCCAGGCTTGCACGTTTCCAACTTGCGAAAGCACGCCAAAGCTGCTCTTGCAAACCCAACTAACAAGGGTGTGAGGGCTGGCGCTTAGCTTTCCTTCACTGGAACAAGTCACCAGAGCAGTCTGCAAGACTGCGGCGGAGACTTGTGAAGTGACAGGAAAGCTGCCAGACCGAACCCGACTAGCAAGGGTGTGAGCAAAGGCGTCTAGAAAGGGATGACTGGAGGAAAAGCGGATAAGAACGGCTTTAGCCGGTCGTTCCACTTTTCTGAAGTCACTCCCTTTCTGCCTTTGCGAACCCGACTAGCAAAGACTGGGAATCCCCCAGTCTTTTTTGTATGCTCCCGACTTTTGTTACACTCTAATAAAACCTGTTCCAAAAGGCAGCTCTAGCAGCCACTTCACTCATGATGATGATCTAGAGCTCCCAACTTTTATCACACTCTAATGCTTACTTCTATTTTACAACAAATCTTCAAATTCATCTGCAATATGCTCAGCTTCTTCGACTTGGTCTTGCCATTCAATCCGCTCAAACTTGGTCTGGTCGACTGCTGCTTGGACGAGTTCATCGATGGCTAAGCGTTTTTCCAAGTATTCCACCTCGTCCAAATGGGGCTTGGTCTTAGGCGATGGCGGCGCAAAGACGGTACAGCAGTCTTCGAAGGGTTGGATGGATAAGTCATAAGTGTCAATTCTTTCTGCAATATCGATAATCTCAAGCTTATCCATGGTCACTAGGGGACGAAGAATCGGGGTTGAGCTGACTTCATTGATGGTGTACATACTCTCTAGCGTCTGAGAAGCCACCTGGCCTACCGATTCGCCGTTCACAATAGCCAAGCCGTCATACTGGTCCCGCAAGCGGTCTGCCACCCGATACATCATCCGCCGGGTCACGGTCATCAGGTATTCTTTAGGGATTTTTTCTTTGATTTCTTCCTGTATCTCGGTAAAAGGCACTTCTAAGAAGTTAATCCAGGCCGAAAAACGACTAAGCTTGCCGGCTAATTTTTTAGCCTTTTCTAGGGCTTGGGGGCTGGTATAAGGCGGTGAGGCGAAATGGAGGGCGGTCACCCGGATGCCCCGCTTCATGGCCAAGTAGCCAGCTACCGGCGAATCGATACCTCCCGACAACATGAGCGTCGCTTTGGCGCTGGAACCCACGGGCAAGCCACCCAGCCCTGGCAGCCAATCCGTCGATAAGAGGAAGTCTTGTTCGCGCACCTTCACCCGCAAGGTCAGATCAGGTTGCTTGAGCTGGACCTTGAGCTCTGGATAGGCTGCGCCGACATGGGCACCTAATTCCCGGTTGATGGCATTAGTATCTAGACGATAGGAATGGTCCGAACGCGAGGTAGCAATCTTAAAGGTCTTAATATCAGACTTGGCCATCTCCTTAGCGACTACTTCAACAGCCACTTCTTTAAGTTTCTCGAAGTCGCGTTCGATAGTCAGAGCCGGACTGTAGGACTGGATGCCGAAGACATCCTGCAGGCGCTCGAGAATCTTGTCTTGAGGGGCATCTTCAAGATGTAGGAACATAAAGTCGTGTTGCTGGCTAACTTTAACTTGGGGATAGTCATAGAGGGCGCGCTTGATATTATCCGAGAGTATCCGAATAAAACGGCGCTTATTCTTACCCTTAATGGACAATTCCCCATAGCGAATCATAATAATTTTTTTCATAGGACCTCCTATTGGATTTTAGCAAATTTGTGGAGTAAGCGGCGGTAGACTTCGATAAAGTCTTCCACTTCTTCCATTCGGTTGTCATATCCGAAGCTCAAACGGATAGCACACCGGGCCAGGCTAGGATCTACCGGCATAGCGGCCAGGGTCGAGGATCCTTGCTGGCTCTTCCGGCTGGCACAGGCAGAAGTCGTTGACACATAGATGCCCTCTTCTTCTAAGGCGTGGACCATCACTTCACCACGAACGCCTTTGAGAGCAAAGCAGAGAATATGAGCCGCACCATCCTGGGGACTGAAGACAGTTACCTGGTCCCCCTCTTCCGCCAAGAACTGACGGAGCCGGTCTTGGAAGGCTTGGTGTCTCTTACTTTCCTCATTAGCGCCTTCCTGGGTCAAGCGCATAGCCTTAACGGTAGCCACAATGGCGGGCAAGTTCTCAGTCGAACTCCGGAGCAAGTGCTCTTGGCCGCCCCCATCTAAGAGGGGCAGGATCTGCCGGTTGGCCTTCTTATATAGGATACCACATCCCCTAGGCCCATTGAACTTATGTGCTGAAAAACTCATCAAATCCACCCGGGAATGGATAAGGGGAAGTGGGGTCTTCATGAAACTTTGAACCCCATCCACATGAAAATGGATGCTCGGATAGTCTTCTAAGACCTCAGCCAATTCCGCGATAGGTTGCTGGCTCCCAATTTCATTGTTGATGGCCATCACAGAGACCAAGGTCGTATCAGGACGAATGGCCGCCTTCAAGTCTTCGGCATGGACCTTGCCCTCCTTGTCTACAGGCAAGTAGGTCACTTCAAAGCCTTGTTTCTCAAGGGCCTGCATGGTATTCATGATGGCGGGATGTTCGACCTGACTGGTGATCAGGTGCTTGCCTGCTCCAGCTTTTTCCAGGGCTGTTCCTTTAACCGCCCAGTTGTCTGACTCCGTTCCCGATCCCGTGAAAAAGACTTCCTCTGGCGAACAGCCTAAGATATCAGCAGCCTGCTTGCGGGCTGAGTCTAGGAGACGGTGGGCCTGGTTACCCAAGGCATGGAGGCTGGAAGGATTGGCATAGTAAGTCTCCATCGTTTTAAGCATAGACTCTGCTGCTTCTTTAAAAATCTTAGTGGTGGCACTGTTGTCAAAATAGATGGTTTTTGACATAAAGTTAGCTTCCTTTCTCTTAAAACAGTGAACCCTCTCCAGATTTCGCCGATCGGGAGAGGGAACTTGACGATACTAATAATTATATTTGTTCTTATCTGCGCGGTAAATTTTCTCGATTTCGCTCTGAGCTTGGCTATCGAATTTCGCTACACAATCCACGATGGCCTGGTAGGCTCCCTGATAATCGTAGCGCTCATTGAAGAGGTAGTGGGAATAGTCCACCGCATCATTAATCTCAGGATGGTTAGCTCGGTAACGGTTGGCATATTGGATAGCTGTCTCGGTCAAGCGCACATAGTCGAGGGTCTTCTCAATTTCCGTATCCAAATATTCAATATCCTCAGAAGCAATTTGGCTCAAGCGGTTGATTTCTTCCATATCCAACTTGACTCGGTTGAGCTTGGAGCGCATGGCATCCAAGGTATCCTCACAAGCAAAGAAACGGTCCAGATAACTTGGATCTAGGCCAGGCAGGTGGTACTGGCCAACCTTGCGCTTGATATTGCGGAGGTCGAGCTCGTAGAGATAGAGCTGGTCGCGGGCTTCCCGCTCCTGCTGCTTGAGACCAGCCAATGACGAAACAATCTTGGACTGGCCTTTCTCAATCTCAGCTAGGGTCTCATAACTATCCCGGTAGCGGGTTTCCATATCGCTGTAGGCAATGGTATGGTTGCCTTCCTGCTGGTTAGTATAATCGATCGTTTCCTGGAGGCGGTCAATCTGATCAGCATAGTCACGCATCTGGGACATCTCGCTACCCGATAGCTGGTAATTCTGAGCAACACGGTCGATCTCTAAGATGGCATAACGGTTGGACTGGTGAACCTTACTTAGGGTTTGTTGCATGGCCCCCTGGTTGCCGCCGATGTATTGCTTGGCTCGAAGTTCTGCTTCCATCAGTTCATAGGTCCGGTCAATCTGTACTTCCGCCCGCTCCATAATGGCTTGGGCTTCATCCAGGTCAGCCCGAGCAATGGCTTCCTTGGCATTATTGATGACCTTATCGACTTGGTTGATCTCTTCAGGAATATCCACATCCATAGGGAAACGATAGTCTTCATCCAACATAGCCTTATAGCCTTGGTTGAGGTCTTCATACTGGGCCAGGTATTCTTCATCAATCCGAGTCAAGAGGCTAGGAATTTCTTCCATCATCCCCTCTAAGGACTCAATGTCCTGCTGGATCTGTTCTAAGATTTCATGAGCTCCGATAAAATCCCCATCATTCATCAATTCATTGTATTTGGTGAAATCTAATTCAATATAGGACAAGTTCTTCTCTAATGTTTCCTGGGAAGGGCCGTAAGCATAGCTATGGGCAAGTAATTTCTTGCGGATCTTAGCATAGCGGTCATAGAGCTCTTCATGGTAGCTCGCATTGGCGTCCTCCTGGTCCAAGAGCTTCTCCAATCGCTGGTTAATCCCCTCGACTTCCGTCCGAGCTTCCTGGAGTAGGTCTTCCGCCTTGTCCGACATTTGCCGGGCTTTAATTTTTGAAAATAATTTATCTGTAGCGTCCTGGGCTGAGACGAGAACCGCTTCAATTTCGGGTAACTTGTACTGGGTTACGGTTTGCCAATTGGCCTGTTCGTTCTCGAGCGCCCGTCCGGTTTTACCTGTTACATTCTTGTTTTTGATCGTATAGAGTTTGTCAGCAACCGGAATCGCCATGATTTCTTGTTTCTGCTCATCCAGTTCCTGATTGGTCTTAGTCTGCTTCTTACTTAAATAATACAGTATGCCATAGCTGATGAGCACAATCAGAATCACGACGAGCAATGCGATTAATAGCTCCACATTCGCTCCTCCAATTCATTAATATTTTATCATGTCTTACTTTCTTATACTCATAAATTATAGCAGAAAAAAGCCCTTTAGCCTAGGGAGAGTCCATAAAAAGCCCTTGACTGCTCTTCTTTCTTTTCTGATCTTTTGTCAAAGTGTCTGCTTAAGCATCCAAAATTTTAATTTTGCTCTTTGGAAATTATTTTTTCCGACAAAAAAAGGAGCCAGCCAGGCTAGCTCCTTTAAATCGTTTAAGCTTAAAATTAAGATAATTGGTTGTAGTATTCAACGACGAGTGATTCATCGATATCTGGGTTCATTTCGTCGCGTTCTGGGTAGCGAGTTAATGAGCCTTCGAATTTTTCTTCATCGAATGATACATATGGAACGTGGCCGTATAAACCTTCAACAGAATCCTTGATCACTTGGATTTCTTTAGATTTTTCACGAACGCCGATCACTTGGTCAACATCCACTAAGTAAGAAGGGATATCCACACGTTTGCCATCAACTAAGATGTGGCCGTGGGTAACCAATTGACGAGCTTGGCGACGAGTTGAAGCCAAACCTAAGCGGTAAACCATGTTGTCTAAGCGACGTTCAAGTAAGATCATGAAGTTAACCCCGAGCTTACCTTCTTTAATTTTACCAGCTTTTACGAACAAGTTATGGAATTGTTTTTCAGTCATCCCATAGATGTAACGTAATTTTTGTTTTTCTTGTAATTGTAAACCGTATTCTGATAGGCTCTTACGGCGTTGGTTAGGTCCGTGTTGACCTGGTGCGTAAGGGCGACGGCTTAATTCTTTACCTGTACCTGATAATGAGATCCCTAAACGACGGGATACTTTCCATGTTGGTCCTGTATAACGTGACATTGATGAATTCCTCCATATAAATTGATTTATTGGAGTAAAATAAGTCATTCAGCTGATCGCATTCGTGCAGTCCGCTCCTTGGCTTTCTCCTATTGCAGCCGCGGATACTTGCTTCACCTATGTGGGAGGACTGTTGACGAGCTTGCTTCAACTGTGCTGCATTATTTTACACAAAAATTATCTTATCAAGCTTTAATCGGCTTGTCAAGCTTAATCTTTCAAATATTGGCCGATAAAGTTCAAAGTCAACCGGGCGCTCTTAGGCCCCACTTCAGAAATAAATTGGTCAAAGTCAATAGCCGCATCCTGCTCAGCAGTGTCTGACATAGCCCGAGCAATCAGGAAAGGAAGCTGGAACTGATAGGCGACATGAGCAATTGCTGCTCCTTCCATCTCGGTACAGAGGGCACCTGGAAGATTCTGGGCGATCTCTTCCACCTTGGCTGGGCTTGCTACGAAGCTATCCCCTGAAACGACTAAGCCTCGGTTGACTGTCTCGCCCTGGTCAGCCAGGCATTGTTCGAAACGTGAAAGGTAATTGGAATCTGCTTGGAAACGGGCAGGCAAGCCCTCAATTTGGCCATAAATCTGGTCAAAAGCGGTCATGTCAACATCATGGTAGGCTGCTTCCTGGGCAAGGACCAGGTCGCCCACTGCCAGGTCCTTGTCGACAGCTCCCGCTGAGCCATTATTAATAATCAGGTCAGGTCCGTCCATAGCCAGCAAAGTTGTCGCTAGGGCCGCATTGACCTTGCCAATCCCACACTGGGCAATGGCAAGCTCGTGGCCTTGGTAATGGCCCCGCCAGATCTTAACGCCTGCCTGCTGAGAAGCTTCGAGGTCCGTAATTTCATCTAAATAGTAGCTAATTTCCTTGGTCAAGGCTGCAACAATAGCAATCTTCAAGCTTTTCATCCTCCTATACAAAAAATGCAATCAAGGTAACAATGATAATTCCTAAGAGACTGAGCCCAATTCCCCAGTTGAGGTATTCATCAATCGGTCTTGGGTCAGGCTTCTGGTCGGCCTGGTCGGCCAGCTGCTTAGCTTCCTGACCCTGGCGCCAGTGCCAGGTCCTGCCCCGGTCTGAAGACTTAGCCGGCTTGGACTTGGTCCGGGGGCGCTGGCTCGCTTGGGAAGCGGGACGAGCTTTTTGCTTGGGCTTTTTGCTGGCAGCCGCTGCTTTCGGCCGAGACTTCTTCGCCCCTTGTCCGGCTTCCTGCTTGGCTTCTTCTAAGGCCTTTTCTCTTTTTTTCTTTTGGTATTTGCGATAAGACTGTCGAGTAATTAGAGGATCTTTAGCCATGGTTTCCTTCCTTCAATAGTTGCTTTTCTAGGTATTGGATGGCATAGATGGTCTTCATGTCACAGATCTCCCCGCTAGCGGCAGCTTGCTTGGCTTCACTCAAGTTGAGACGGAAGACTTCGATATGTTCATCCGCATCCTGGGGCCTAGGATTGCTGACTGTTTCTAAGCCGCGACAAGAGTAGATCTGCAGGTATTCATCCAAGTAGCCGGGCGAAACATAAAATTTATCCAGGGTCTGCCAGTCCTCGGCCTGAAGCTGGGTCTCCTCTTCCAGTTCACGCTGGGCAGCGGCGAGGAAATCTTCCCCGGGATCAACTAAACCAGCTGGAATCTCAAGAATCGGCCGTTCAATAGCCTTACGAAACTGCTTAACCAAGACCAGCCGCTGGTCCTCATCGATAGCAATAATGCCAACTGCTGGGGCATGGTGGATGATTTCGCGATTGGCCCTTTCACCATTGAAAATCTCCACAGTCTGCTTCTCTAAGGTCAGTAGACTCCCCTCATAAATCACTTCACTACTTAAAGTTTTTTCACCAAATTCCATGACCTACCATCCTTTCACAAAATTATCACTTTATATTATACATGGAAAATTATAAATATTCTTCTAAATCCACCCTCCCTTGCTAGCTAAGCAAAGTCATCCCTAAGACGGATGGGCCAGGGAGAATTCCTTGCTATAATAACATTAAAATTAGTAAAGAAGGCGGTTTAATGAAGAAAATATGTAAAAGAACTTGGGACCAGGTCCTCTACAGTCCCTTCAATGTCTTATTGATTCTAGCGGCCTGGTGGCTAGACTTAAAGTTCTGGCCGACCCTAGCGACCATCCTGCTAGTCAACTTTGCCATCTGCTACTATCTTAAAAAACGACATTCAGCCCCCCATCTCTCTCGGAAAAATTACCAGCACTATAAGGAACATGGCCTGTCCGACCAAGACATCCAGTATTTTCGCCAGGAGATGGCAACTAGCCTAGAGCAAATCGAACGGATCTTAGCCCTCCTCGCCCAAACAGGCAGGAAGTCGCATGGTCAAGTCAAGGCCCAAGAAATCAAGGCCTACTTCCACGCCATCCAGCAGGACCCCCATTTATTGGCTGATTCAGCGGACTTTCGCTACCAGCTCCTCCCTAGCTTAGAGAAGGAATTGCGCCACTACCAACTCTTAACTACAGCTCGGGAAGACGCCAGTGAACTGGCTGCCAGTCGCAAAGAACTCGACCGCTTAGGCAAGGAGATCCAAGCATCTTACAAAGACTTTCTTGCCCTCACTATCTAGAAGGAGTGTTGTTAATGACTCAGAATAATTTTTCTAATGATTTCGATGATCTATTAGCCCAGCCTTTTGCCCTCGACCAGGAGGAAGGAGAGCTCCAGACCCAAGCTCAAAAGCAGGATACAAGTCTCTTCGACCGCTTGTCGGATAAGGAAAAACAGCAAGCCCAGGCCATGGCCAAGATGATTGACGAAAAGAACATGTCCGGCTTAACCGCTTACGGCAGCAAGGCCCAATCCAAGCTCAACCAATTCTCCCATGCCATGATCGACCAGGTTCGCAATAAGGATACTGGAGAGATTGGGGTCAGCCTGCGCCAGCTCATGGATCGCTTAAATGAGAGCGAGTTGAACAAGCTCCAACAAAATGAGACGAATCCCATTAAACGTTTCTTCAACCGGTCCAAGCTATCTCTCTATGAGGCCAACGCCAAATTCCAACAAGTCGCCGTCCAAGTCGACCAAATCGCTGACCAATTAGACCGCCACCAGACCCAACTGCTCAAGGACAACCAAGACCTCGATGGCCTCTATGACGAAAACTACGAATTCTTCAAGGTGCTGAATATCTATATTGCAGCAGCCCAGCTCAAGTACCAAGAGCTCGAAGAAGAATTAATCCCTCAGAAGCTTCAAGAAGCCCAGGCAGCAGACAATCAAATGGTCGCCCAAGAACTTGCCGACCTCCGTCAATTCGCCAGCCGCCTAGAGAAGCGGATCTACGACCTCAAGTTAACCCGCCAAGTCTCTATCCAGCAGGCCCCGCAGATCCGCCTGATCCAAAATACCAACCAGGCTCTGGCTGAAAAGATCCAGTCCTCAGTTCACACGGCAATCCCCCTCTGGAAGAACCAGATGGCCATCCAACTCTCCCTCCAGCGGCAAAGCGATGCCCTCAAGGCCCAACAAGCAGTTACAGATACAACTAACCAGCTCCTCCGTCAGAATGCAGATATGTTGGAGCAATCTAGTTTAGAGATCAGCCGGGAAAATGAGCGGGGCATCGTCGACATCGAAACCCTGGAACATGTTCAAAAGAGCCTGGTCCATACCATTGAAGAGACCTTCCAAATCCAACAGGAAGGCCGGAAGAAGCGCCAAGAAGCAGAAGGCCGACTCATCAATATGGAAGACCGACTCAAAGAAAGCTTGCTCAAAGATATGGACCGCCGCCAGGCCTAGAAACTGGGCCTGGGGCTAAGAATTGCTTCAAATACACGAATGTACTATAATTGTTATATATTAAAGAAGGAAAGGGATGAATCACATGCTTTGGACACTTATCTGGGGCGGTATCGTTGGTGCAATCGCAGGATGGATTGCAGGCAAGGATATCCCATTTGGAATTATCGGTAACATCGTTGCTGGTCTCATTGGCAGCTGGATTGGCGGTAAACTCCTACCCGTCTTCGGCCCAGTTTGGGGCGGAATCGCTATTATTCCATCCATCATTGGTGCCGTTATTTTAGTCATCTTAGTTTCTTGGCTCATGCGCCGCTTCGCATAAAACGGTAGTATAAGCTAAGAAAAACACAGGCTGTGTCCCTCCGGATACAGCCTTTTTTATTTCAGGGTGTGAGAGGATGCGGGAGAAAGGGACCTCTGGAGTAAACGACCAGAGAAGACTGGAAGCCTTCGACGGTCATTTACGAAGAGGAGCCCTTTCTGCATCCTCGAACCCGACTAGACAGGGTGTGAGGGAGCGCGGGTAGAAGTGGACCTCTGGAGCAAAGCGACAGAGAAGACTGAAAGTCTTCGACGGCGCTTTGTGAAGAGGAGCCAGTTCTGCGCGACCGAACCCGACTAGACAGGGTGTGAGGGAGCGCGGGTAGAAGTGGACCTCTGGAGCAAAGTGACAGAGAAGACTGAAAGTCTTCGACGGCGCTTTGTGAAGAGGAGCCAGTTCTGCGCGATCGAACCCGACTAGACAGGGTGTGAGGGAGCGCTTAGCTTTGGATACTTGGAGTAAGGCGGAATAAGGGCAAGTCAGACTTGCTAATAGACGCCTCATTAGCAAGTTATTGCCAAGCTACTTGCTAATGGGAGGCTTGTCCACAAGTTACCAGCAGTCGACTCGCTAATAGAGGCCTTATTCGCTAGTTGAACCCAGCCTACTTGCTAATAGAGGGTCCATTTGCTAGTAGCCACCAGTCAACTCGCTAATAGTGGCTTTGTTCACAAGTTGCTAGCCCAAGTCATGCTCACTAACAGACTTTATTAAATACAAAAACTGTGCGAAACCTAAATCCTAGGTCGCACAGTTTTATTTTCTAGCAATTATTGGTCAAGATGAATGTTCACAGCCTGTGGGCCGCGCTCCCCTTCCGCAATTTCAAAGCGGAGTTTTTGTCCTGCTTTGAGTTGCTGGCTGAAGGCCCCTTGGAGGGCAGAAGCATGGAAGAAGAGACTATCTTCTTCGGGATTTTGTGGGAGGTCAATAAAGCCATAGCCCTTATCAGCTGAATAAGATTTCACAATTCCTTGGTACATGAATTTACTCCTCTTCTTCTACTAAAGCTTGAGGGAAGTGTTCGCTGACAATGTCATAGCAGCGTTGGCAAAGCGTTGGTGCTTCAGGGATTTGACCCACACTTGGGTAAACGCCCCGGCAACGCTGGCAAACTTCACCGTCTGCCTGGGTCACCTCCAAGGCATAGTGGTCATAGTCATGGGCTTGGTCAGTCTTCTCTTCTAGCGGCTTGATTTCAACTTGGGAGACAATCAAGTAGGTCCGGAGTTGGTCGCCAACTTGGGCCAGTTTGCTTTGGGTATCCGCATCGGCATAGATAATCAGGTCAGCTTCAAGTGACTTCCCGATTAACTTAGTATTTCTAGCTTCTTCCAAGCTCTTGTTGACATCGTCACGGAAATCGAGGAAGGCATTCCAGAAGTCCAATAATTCTTGGCTGTTGCTGTAGTCTTTTAGCTCAGGGAATTCAGCCAATTGAGCATAGTCCGCCTCTTCATCCAGATATTGCCAGATTTCTTCAGTCGTATGTGGGATAACTGGTGTAAGCAAGAGGGTCAGGTCTCTAACCACTTGGTACATCACAGTTTGCATCTTCCGGCGGGCTGGGCTATCCGCTAATTCGATATAGGTCACATCCTTGGAATAATCCAGGTAGAAGCTGGACATTTCCGTTGTCAGGAAGTTGAGGATACCTTGGTAGACGGTCATGAAGTCATAGCGGTCATAGGCAGCTTCCACTTCTTTAACCAGTTCATTGAGCTTGTTGAGCATGAATTGGTCGATGGGGTCTAAGTTATCATAGCTGACAGCATTTTCACTTGGTTTGAAGTCGGTCAGGTTACCCAGCATAAAGCGAATTGTGTTGCGGATCTTGCGGTAAGCTTCAGACACTTGGCCGAGGATATCGTCAGAAATCCGCACATCGTATAAAGTATCAGCAGAAGTTACCCAGAGTCTCAGGATATCGGCCCCGCGTTGCTTGCAGACATCATTTGGTGACACGGTATTACCTAAGGACTTACTCATCTTGCGCCCTTCCCCATCATTAACGAAACCTTGGGAAAGTACGGCCCGGTAAGGGGCTTGGTCGTTGACAGCAACTGAGGTTAAGAGGCTTGAGTTAAACCAACCCCGGTATTGGTCAGAACCTTCTAGATAGAGGTCGGCTGGGAAGGTTAAGTTATCCCGTGTGCCTAAAACGCCGGCGTGGGTTGAACCAGAGTCAAACCAAACATCCATGATATCCATTTCTTTAGTGAATTGGCCGTTAGGTGAGCCTGGATGGCTGAAACCTTCAGGGAGTAAATCTTTAGCCTCCCATTCGAACCAAACATTAGAGCCATGTTCGCCAACAAGCTCTGCCACATGGTTAATGGTTTCTTCGCTAATAATTTCTTGGCCATCTTCGGCATAGAAGATAGGGAGCGGCACGCCCCATACCCGTTGGCGGGAGATCACCCAGTCGCCCCGGTCGCGGATCATATTGTAGATGCGTTTTTCACCAGAAGGATGGAGCCAGTCCACTTCATTCTCAATGGCTTCAAGCGAACGGTCACGGATCTTATCAACGGAGCAGAACCATTGTGGGGTTGCCCGGTAGATGACAGGTTTCTTGGTCCGCCAGTCATGAGGGTAGCTGTGGGTGAAGTAAGACACATGGAGCAAGGCGCCAACTTCTTTTAACTTGGCGAGAACTTTTTCGTTCCCATCTTCATAGAAGACCCCTTCCAGGCCTGGCGCTTCGTCGGTATAGCAGCCTTGGTCGTCAATTGGCGACAGGGCGTCTAAACCGTAAGCTTGGCCAATGTAAAAGTCGTCTTCCCCGTGGCCAGGAGCGGTGTGGACCAGGCCAGTACCGGAATCTGCAGTGACATGGGTCCCTACCATAACAAGGGAATCCCGGTCATAGAAAGGATGCTGGGCCACCATGCGGTCCATATCAGAACCTTTAATTTCATCAATTTCTTGGTAGTCTTCCCAGCCTAAAGTTTCCGCTACGTCTTCTAGGAGCTCTTTAGCAATCACAAAATGACGGCCATCCACTTCAACCACGGAATAGATAAAGTCAGGATGGACGGAGATCCCTAGGTTAGCTGGCAAGGTCCAAGGGGTCGTGGTCCAGATAACGAGTTCGCTATCTTCTGGCAACTTACCATGACCATCCTTTAACTTGAAGGCCACGTAGATACTTGGGGATTCTACATCCCGGTATTCCACTTCAGCTTCGGCTAGGGTCGATTCGCTAGATGGTGACCAGTAAACCGGGCGCTTGCCCTTGTAGATAAGACCCTTGGCGGCCATCTTCCCGAAGACACGGATTTGTTCTTCTTCAAATTTTGGATCCAAAGTCACATAAGGTTTGTCCCATTCACCGGCAACCCCTAAACGTTTGAAGTCTTCCCTTTGGCCTTCAATTTGTTTCCAAGCATAGTCTGCGCAGATCTTACGGAATTCTGCGGTTGACAAGGCCTTGCGGTCAACACCGGAATTGGTGACAGCTTGTTCAATAGGCAGGCCGTGGGTATCCCAGCCTGGCACATAAGGCGCCCGATAACCCGACATGGACTTGGAACGAACAATAATATCCTTGGCAATCTTATTCATAGCATGGCCAATGTGGATAGCGCCATTAGCATAAGGAGGGCCATCATGGAGGACAAAGGGTGTCTTGTCCTTGTTTAAGGCTTGGCGCTTGCCATAGATATCCTGTTCTGCCCATTCTTTTTGTCGTTCAACTTCTTTAACTGGTAGGTTCCCACGCATTGGGAACTTGGTTTTCCCTAAATTAAGGGTTTCTTTCATCTTCATGTTTTTCCCCGCTTTCTTTGATCCATATCCTGTACATAAAAAAAGCTCCATCCGCAAGGGACGAAGCGATCGTGGTACCACCCAAATTTAGTTGCAAGCAACTCTTAAAGCGTTAACGCCGCTAACGTCTCTGCCTACTCCAATTCAGCAGAGCCTCATTCGGATGATAATCTTAAGCTTAGCTTAGTCTGCTTCACAGCTACCGCAGATTCTCTGATAAGCGCCCCTTAAGACCGTGTTCCGTTCTGTTTTATATACATGGCTAATGATACTAAAATTCTTCTCATTTTTCAAGCCTAGACTTCTTAATCGTCCGGCTCGTCCGCATTCTTAAAGACTAATGCTTGCTTTTGCTCAGGGGCTGCCCCTGTTCCCTCCTGGCTTGGCGCTTCTTCTTCGGCGGCTTGGCCTTGGGTGAGGTGCTCAACATCTTCGGGCTCGAGGACCTCCTTGACTTCATCAGGCATCACAGCTACTTGATCATTGTTGAAGAATTCTTCTTTCTGCTTGGCTTCATCGACTTGGGCATTGGCCAGGTCAAAGATCTCTGCCGCCTTGTCATTACGCACAGGCAGGTCCAAGTCAGCAATCAATTCTTCCAGATTAGGGCACTGGCCCCGGGCTTCTTCGCGAGCGGTGAAAATCTTATCCCAGCGTTCATCTTCTAAGCTCTGTTGGCTATTGTGGATGAGTCCTAAGAGCTGCCCCCTTAGCACCTGGCCGTGCTGTTGGAGATAGGTTGTTTCGGTATCGACAGCCACAGCCCGTTCTGCTGCCTGGGTCAAGAGCTCATTGGCCGATTCTTCAGCCCGGCTGACAATCAGCTCAGCCTCATTGAGGGCTTCTTCTCGCAATTTATCTGCGGCTTCCTGGGCCACCACGATGGACCGGTTGAGGGCTGATTCCTTGCCCCGGAATTCATCCAATGCAGCATTCTTTTCGAAGATTTCTTGTTGCATGTACTGATTTAAGGTTTCCAGATTATCCATGGCGTGTCTCACTTCTTGCAGGAAACTATCTACCTCTTGTTTGTCATAGCCTGATAATTTACTCTTGAAAGTCTTATCCTTTAAATCACTTGCATTCACTATCATCAACCTCTTTTCATTGATTCGCTAAATACTGGATGGCCAAGCGGACCTTGCCCTTCTTGGACTGGCCGAGAATCTGGTCGATATAGAGCCGGCCGTAGCCGCGGACACTGAGGGTATCGCCAACAGCCACTTCCCGGTCTACCCGGTCTTGGACCTGCCAGTTCTGCTTAATGGCCTTAGCCTGGACCAGTGACTTGGCCTTGGTTCGAGACAAGTTAAGAGCTTCAGCCAGGACTAGGTCCAAGCGCAAGGAGGCCGCACTAATCGTCCGCTCTTGCCAGTTCTCCTGACTCTGGACGCGGTCTGACCAAGGGACGGGCTGGAGCTCCACCTTGGCCCGGCCCACCCGGTCGACTTCCTGGATGAAGAAAGGCAGGAGCTCTTGGCTGCTAATGAATTGCCATCGCTCGCCATCGCTAAGGATATCTCCTAAAACCTTGCGCTCGAGCCCCTGTCCCAGCAAACTGCCCAGGACCTGGCGGTGGCTCAGCTGGTTAAACTTCTTGGCATAGGAAATCTCAACCAGGACCAAGTCGTAGTCCCCTTCTTCCGCTTCAAGATAAGGAGGATAGATGAAGAGGCGCTGGCGCTCTGCCTGGTCATAGCCACCCCAGAAAGCATAGCGATAGTCTGAATGCGACTTTCCCAGAACTGTTTGAGCAATTACCTGTTCTCTCGGATCGAGAAAGTCGGACAAAATAGGCCGGTATTGGTCAAGAACCTGGCCTTGCCAGTCTAGCACTTGTTCGACGAAATTTTTTTCTTCTGCAGGAAAATGTTGGAATAGGTCTCCCGACAAATCGGAGCCCTCCTTTCTTCACTCTTTCCTTTATTCTACACTAAGACTTGCCCAAGTGGAAAGAATTCGTTGAAAATTGCTGGCAAGATTGATAAAGTTCACAGCAGACTATAGGAAGTTGTGCTGGTTCTTTTATCAATTAGCTTGCTGGGCGTCCCTTGTGTCTAGCGACTTGCGAACAAGCCCTCCATTCGCAAATAGGTTTGCGGCAACTTGTTAACAAGGCTCGCATTAGCAAGTAGGCTAGCGGCAACTTGCGAACATGGCCCCTATTAGAAAGTAGCTTGGGGTCAACTTGCGAATAAAGCTCCCATTAGCAAGTCGAAACTCTGTTAGCAAGATGCCTGAGATCACCATAACGAAAACAAGCTAGCAAGGTTTCTGCTAGCTTGTTAATTCTCACTTTAATCACTAATTCGGTTCATATCTAGTCAGGTTTGCAAAGGCAGAAAGGGCTCCTCTTCATAAAAATCCCTTTCGCATGCATCCTCTCATATCCCTGTCCTCTTAATAAAAGATTGTCAGGCCGCGTTGGGCTAATTGGAGCACGAGCAGACCAATCACTACATTGAAACTAATTCCTCCGAGTGAAGGAATGAAGGAATCAAAGAAGGAGATATAGGGCTCGGCCAGGCTATTGATCAATTGTCCTAACTTGCTATCTCTTGCCCCGGGAAACCAGGAGAGAAGGGCATAAATAATGAGAACAAAGCTGTAGAGCTGGATCAGTTCTTGTAGTAACCAAATGATATTAGTCATGGATGTCTTGTTCCTCCTTGAAAGGGTCATAACGGCGGTCGGACTCGTAACGATAATGGCTCGGATCGACTTGGTCTTCGTAGACCCCTTGGATATCAATCGTCGCCGGAACAGCTAGGAAGACATCCTGGCCAATTCGCTGCATGTCACCATGGATGGCAAAGACCACACCCGCGATATAGTCGATAAAGCGGCGAGCATCGGCATCGTCCATCCGGTCAAAGTTCAAGATCACACCCTTGCCTTCTAAGAGCAGGTCACCGATACGCTCCGCTTCGCCAAAAATTCTCGGCAGGAAGATTTGAATCGTCTGTTGGCTTGCTTGACGGCCCCCATCCATACGAATTAATTTTTGATTGGTCTTCTTTGCTTGGTCAGCCATCTGAACATCCTCCTCCGGTTCAAAATCTTCTCTAGCCAAGGCATCTACAGCTTCTGGGGAAGCCGCTAGGTCATCGTCGAAGGCGTAGTCCTCCACCTCTTGGTCGTCATTGATAAAAATCGATTGCACAAAGTCTTTAAATGCCATAAATCCCCCACTTATTCTTGGTACAAGGCAGAGCCTATCCGGACACAGGTCGCCCCTTCAGCAATAGCTAAAGGATAATCCGAACTCATTCCCATGCTCAGTTCTTGGCAAGGGGCATAGGCTAGCTTCTTAGCTTGGATACTTTGCCCCAGCTCACGCAAGCGGCCAAAGTAGCTATGGATGGCCTCGTCGCTGGCGTCATGGGGGGCCATGGTCATTAAACCGACCACTTCCACTTTGTCAAACTTGGCCAGGTCTTCGATAAAAGCTTCTAATTCTTCTGGAGCCATTCCTGACTTGCTTTCTTCCCCTGATACATTGACCTGGACGAAACACTTGACGACATGGTCGGCTCGCTTTTGAATCTCTTTAGCAATCTTTAACCGGTCCAAAGCATGGAAGTAGTCCACTTCATTAATAACATCCTTGACCTTACGCGATTGCAAGGGGCCGATTAAGTGCCAAACACAGTCATCAGGCATGGCTGCCTTCTTCTCTAAAAGACCATCCACATAATTCTCAGCATAGTCTCTCAGTCCCACTTGATAGAGTGACATGGTCTCTTCCACCGAATGGTACTTAGAAACACAAATCAGCCTGACATCCTCAGAGGCCAAGGCTGATTCCTGCTGCACAGTTTGAATCCGTTGGCGAACGGCCTGTACATTATCTTGGTAGGTCATGCTTACCGACGACGCTTTCTAAAGAATGGTGGGGTATCTAATTCATCCTCACCTAATTCATTGCCATAGCTTTCGTTCGGTGCATTGTAGTTGTTGTAGTCATCTCCAGCTGGGCGACGGTTATCGCGTGGTGCTTCCCAATCATCATAGTTATCTTGACGGCTTGGACGGGCTGGACGACTTGGGGCTTGTTTTTGCTCAAAGTGTTCAGGACGGTTGCCATAGTCACGGCTGGCTGCACTTTGGGCACCAGTCTTGAAGGCAGAGCTTTGACGGCTAGCTTTCTTTTCTTCATGGCGACGTTCTTCGTCAATCCCAGTCGCAATGACCGTTACGATAACTTCATCATCCAAGTCTTCATTGATTGTTGTACCAAAGATGATGTTCACTTCTGAAGAAGAAGCAGCAGAAACAATATCAGCAGCATCTTGAGCTTCGAAGAGGGTCAGGTCTTCGCCACCAGCGATGTTCAAGAGGATTTGTTCTGCCCCATCGATAGATACTTCAAGTAATGGCGAGGAAATGGCCTTCTTGGTCGCGTCAGAGGTCCGGTTTTCACCTTGGCCAGCGCCAATCCCCATTAAGGCTGTCCCTTGGTCTTGCATCACGGTCCGTACGTCCGCGAAGTCCAAGTTCACATAGCCAGGCGAGGTAATCAGGTCAGAAATCCCTTGAACCCCTTGGCGTAAAACATTGTCAGCTTCACCGAAAGCTTCCCGCATTGGAGTCTTCTTGTCAACGATTTCTAATAAGCGGTTATTGGAGATTGTAACCAAGGTATCGACATGTTCCTTCATCTTGGCAATCCCTTCCGCAGCTGAGCGGCCACGCTTAGGTCCTTCGAAAGTGAAGGGACGGGTCACAACCCCTACCGTTAAAGCGCCTAATTCTTCTTTAGCGATTTGAGCGACGATCGGTGCGGCACCCGTACCGGTCCCACCGCCCATACCAGCTGTGATGAAGATAAGGTCTGCCCCTTGCAGAGCTTCACGGATTTGGTCTTCACTTTCTTCAGCGGCTTTGCGGCCAACTTCTGGTTGGGCCCCAGCACCGAGTCCACGGGCAATCTTAGGCCCGAGGTGGATCTTCACGTCAGCGCTTGAGTGCGCTAAGGCTTGGGTATCGGTATTCGCTACAATGAACTCTACGCCACGTACATTTTCTTGGATCATGCGGTTAACCGCGTTGTTACCGCCGCCACCAACACCAATAACCTTGATGTTAGCGCCGCGTTCAAAATCTTGTAAATTGTCAAATTCTAAATCCATCTTTTATCCTCCTGAATCATTACTCGTCTTAGTTAAAGATATCTTCAAAAAAGCTCTTCACTTTATCAGCGAAGCCTTCATTGCCTTCTTTAGCCGCATGGTCGGCTGCTTGGCGAGTGCCCCTACTTTCTTCTTCATGAAGCTCTTCTTCATAGCTAGCATAAGGCGCTTCAGGAACGCTCTCTGCTTGAACTTCATGGTCGACTTCCGGCTCGTAAGCCCGGACTTGAGGGCGGGTATAGCTTTCTTCCTCTTGCTTGGCTGCGTCCCGACTCCGGTTGTCAAAGTTATAACCTTGGGCCACATGGTAAATTTCTTCGAGACCCGAAGCATATTCCACCAGGCCAACTGCTGTCGCGAACATCGGATTGCGCAAACCTACATGCTCAGGAATATAGAAACGCACTTCCGTTTCAAAATACTCTGAAGCCAGGTCAATCACGCCAGGCAGAGCAGCTGCCCCACCCGTGATAACCACGCCACCAGGTAGGTCAAAGGCTTCGACTTGGTCTAAGGCACGCTTAATCGTTTCCAAAATTTGCATCACGCGAGCTTCAATAATTTCAGAAAGATAGTGTTCGTCTACCTTAGCAGGTTCTTTCTTACCGATAATTTCAACCGGGAAAAATTCATTCTCGCTGGTATGGCGGGAATCCGCATAGCCGTATTCTAACTTAATCTGCTCTGCATTCTCGATGGTTGTGTTTAGGACAGTAGAGATATCTTTAGTGATATACTCCCCACCCTCTTGGTCGATGTAGGCAAATTTTAATTGTTTGTCATGGATAACGCTGGCGCTTGTTTGGCCACCACCCATGTCGATAATAATCGTTCCGAAATCTCTTTCCCCTTCAGATAAGGCTGCAGCTGCTGTTGCTAGGGGTTGAACGACCAAGTCGGCAATATTCAAACCCGCATTCTCAACACAGCGGCGAATATTGTGAATAATCGTCTTGGTCCCCGTAATCATGCTCGCATAGAGTTCTAAACGAACGCCAATCATCCCACGTGGGTCGCGGATGCCATCGAAACCATCAACCACGAACTCTTCAGGGATCACCGAAATGATCTCCCGTTCTGGTGGAACTGCACGTACCTTAGCTGCAGATAGGACATTGTTGACATCTTTGTCCGTGATTTCACGGTTCTCATTTGCCACTGCAATCATCCCATAACAAGGTTCTATGTTCACTTGATTACATGGTACGCCAACAATGACGTTTTTGATTTCACAGTTTGACTTGCGTTCAGCTTGACGGACAGCACTCTTGATGGCTTCGACCGTTTTGTCGATATCCACAATCACACCCCGGCTCAAGCCTTCTGAACGTTCACTCCCAACACCGATGACATTCAGGTGTTGGTTCACATATTCGGCAACAACAACTTTTACTGAAGTGGTTCCAATATCGAGACTCGCATAAACTTTTGGTTGCACCATGTAATTGAAACCTCCAAATTCTTTAATCAATAATCAAGATATGTCTATATCGCTTCTATTTTAACATAAATAAAGTAGCAAAAGCAGTAAACTTTTCCTAAATCAATGAAAGAAAAGAAAGCTAGCAAGTGCCAAGCTTTCCTCTTGATAAAGAGACTAGGACCTGCTCCAAAAGCCAAGTTTTACTTCAAGTTCAGCAATGATAAATTCCCTTACCATCCTTGCAAAATCCAAAGCATGTTAGCTTTTGTCACACTTTCCTCTTCATAGAAGCTATAAATATCAGATTATAATCAAGTTTACCATACAGAAATACCTATAGCAATCAGAAGCAAGCACCCCAAGAGGAAAAGCTGGGTTTTGTCAAGAAATTCAAAATAAAAAAGCGAAAAGAAAATTCCGCTTCTGACTTAATCGACTGAGTGTCTGCTATTGGGCCTGGCTGCTGGCATGAGCTCCGCTTGCTTGGCTAGCTGGTGGGACCTGACTAGGCGGATCCTGGTCAGGAGTCGCCTGGCTGGCCGTGCTCGCTGCACTGTCTGTGCCAGATGAACCAGCTGTACTAGCCTGACTCTGGCTCGAAGCGCTTGATGACTGACCCGCTTCAGCACTTGCCTCTGCTTGGTCTCCTTCCGCCTTAACTTCAATTTCTTGCCGGTCCTCCTGGGCAGGCGATGGGTGGGCGGCTTCATAGGCTTCCTTCTCTTCTGGGCTGGCAAATGGATTATTGTCTGGTGTCAATTCGGTAAAGAAAATGCCCAGGTCCATATCCAAGAGCCCTTTTTGCCCGTCCAAGATTTCCAGGACTTGGTCATAGTATTGGAGATAGTCCACAAATTTCAGCATAAAGCCCGTGACAATATTCCCGTCCCGCATCTTTAGAGCGAGATGGTTGGGATAATCAGCCGTTGAGATATTGTGGATCGATCCAATCTGCTGGAGGATACGGTCTGGCAACTTGCCTAACTGCTCCGCAAGTTTAAGGATTTGACCGTCATCGAAGTCTTCAAAGACCGGCAATTGCTTGTCGGGTTCAGACAAGGCCTTATCCAAGATCATCTGGTTTTCCAAGACCGGATAGTAGAAGTCCTTCTTCTTCACGTAACCGACTACCCGGTGTTCTTGGACATTGATCAAGACATTGCGCTGGTCGTCCAATTGGATGTTCACGCTCTGGACCTGAGGATAGGCGGTATTAATCCGCTGCATGGCGCTTTCCTGGAGGGATTCCACCCGGCCTAGGCTCATGGAAGGATGGAGGCCGGATACCCGGACCAGGTCTTCTTCCTTGATTTGCCGCGTCCCCCGCACTTGGATGTCGCGCACATGGTTGAGCGGCGAGGCCAAGTAGATGGCGACTAACAGAAGAAAGATAAAGAAGCCATAGTAGGCCCAGCGTGTCTTAGCCGGCACCTTGGCTTTTTTCTTTTGCTTAGGGGGCTTAGGCTTGGCCTGGCCCTTGTCCTGACGCCCGAATTGGTCTTTGACCGACCGCCAAACTTTAAACCGCCGCCCCTGCTTCTTTGGAGCTTGGGGCTTTTGGCTGGCTGGTCGGGCCTGCTTTTTCGGCTGGGCTGCAGAGCTTGCTTGCGACTGGTGCGAGGAAGCTGGCGACGGCTGGCCTTCCTCCCGGCCACTAACCCGGGATCTTGAGGGATGTGCTTTATTTTGATAACGTCGTCTTTCTTTCTCCCAGTCCATGCTTTTCCCCCTTTAGGCTTTATTTTTCTTCGATGGCTGTCTCCAGGACCCGGCGGAGACGGTCCGCTGCATCTGGTACTCCGAGCAGTCGGGCTTGTTGGCTCATCTGTACCCGCTGGATATCGTCGGCCATCAATTCGTCAATCATTTCCAAGAAGAGGTCATTATTCAGGTCCTCTTCTAAGAGCATCTTGGCTGCCCGGTGGTCGACCAGGGATTCGGCATTGCGCTGCTGGTGGTTGCCCGTCACATTAGGGCTTGGAATCAGCAGACTCGGCGTCCCCAGAGCCGTTAGTTCAGTTAACGTGGTTGCCCCTGACCGGCAGACGACTAAGTCCACCGTATTAAAGAGTTGGGGCATATTCTTGATATAAGGGACCACCTTGACATTGGTCAGCTGGTCCAAGTGATCAAATTCTTTTTGGTAGTCGTCGTAATAGATCTCACCCGTGGCGATCAGGACTTGGTAGGGCCGCTTGGTGAAAGCTTCCAGCGAGGCCATGACCGCATCATTAATCCGCTGAGCGCCCCGGCTACCCCCGAAGATCAGGAGCGTCGGACGATTGTTGACCAGGCCATATTCCGTCAAATCAACCTTGTCAGAGATAGCAGCCACTTCCTGGGCTCGAGGATTGCCGGTATAGACAATCTTATGGGCATAGCGGCTAAAGTCTGCCTTGACCCGGTCGAAGCAAATTGCAATCTTATCCACATAACGACTTAAAAACTTATTAGTAATCCCGGCTACCGAGTTCTGTTCATGGATCACGGTTGGCAGGCCCAAGTGTGAAGCGGCGTAGAGGACAGGCGCGCAGACATAGCCCCCTGTGCCGACTACTACGTCAGGTTGGAAGTCTTTCAAGAGTTTGCGGGCCGCTGACACACTCTGGAGCATATAAAAGGCCGTCTTCAAATTATCCATTGATAACGACCGTTTCAGGCCTTGGATTCGGACTGTCTTGAAGGGGATCCCCTGTTCTGGCACAATCTTCGCTTCCATTCCCTGGGCGGTCCCAATATAGAGGAATTCAGCATCTGGGTAATGGGCTAGTATATTCTTCTGTAAGGCAAGAGCGGGATAGATATGGCCTCCCGTTCCGCCACCCGATAAGACAACGCGCATGCTTTCCATCCTTCCTAGTTAATGATCCTTTTTACTTTGGGCTAAGTGCTTGGCCGCTTGGACAAAGCGCTCGCCCCGCATTTCGAAATTGAGGTACTGATCCCAAGAGGCACAGGCTGGCGAGAGCAAGATCACATCGCCGGCTTGGCTTTGGGCATAGGCTAAGTCAGTGGCTTCTTCGATATTCTTGGCATGGACATAAGGGATTTCCATGTCTTCAGCCAGCTTGGCAAAGCGGTCAGCTGTCTGCCCCATCACGACCATGGCCTTGACCTGGCCGAGTTCGGGCTTCAAGTCCTCTAAGCCAAGTCCTCGGTCGAGGCCTCCTGCAAGCCAAACGATAGGGGCTTGGAAGCTCCGCAAAGCTGTCTTCGCGGCGTCGTTATTGGTTGCCTTAGAGTCATTATAGAAGCGACGACCTTGGTAGTCCAAAACAAATTGCATCCGGTGGGCGACCCCATGGAAGCTCTGGCAAGCGGCTTGAATGGCCGTATTGGAAACACCTAATAATTTAGCAATGGCCATCGCTACTAGGGCATTTTGGACATTATGGTCGCCAGGAATAAAGACCTGGTCCCGCTCAACAACGGCTTCTTCTCGCCACATCAAGCGCTGGTGATCCCGATCGTACCAAGCTCCTTCCCGGGACTGACCCGTTAGTGACACAGGAATAACTTGGGCTTGGGTCTCATGACGCTTGTCCCAGAGCACTTCCTGGTCGGCGTTCAAAAGCAGGTAATCGGAAGCCTCCTGCTGGGCCGTAATCTGCCACTTGGCCTCCAGGTAAGCTTCGATACTCCCGTGGTAGTCCAAATGTGTCGGATAAAGATTGGTAATGGCGGCAATCTTAGGCTTGAAGCTGCAGGTCCCCATCAATTGGAAACTAGAAAGCTCGAGCACCAAGCGATCGCTAGCCTTGGCATCCAGGGCCACATCCAGGGCCGCTAGACCGATATTCCCTGCCAGGTAATTCTTGCCCGACAAGTCCGTCGCAGCTTCTAAAATATGAAAGGTCAAGGAAGCGGTGGTGGTCTTGCCGTTAGACCCCGTGATACCAATAATTTCAGCTGGCGTCAGTTGGCCGACCAACTCAATATCCGTGTAGACCGGCAAGCCTTTAGCTTGGGCGGCCTGGACCATGGGATTGCTGTAGGGAATGCCAGGGTTTTTGACCATAAAGGCAAAGTCTTCCTCCAGCAATTCCACCGGGTGCGAGCCCGCAATGACCCGGACATTCTCTTCGATCAAGGTCTGGGCTTCCTTATTTTCTTCTAAGGGCTTGATATCATTAACAGTGACGAAGGCGCCCAGGTCCGTCAGGTGTCTAACCACACTCATCCCTGTCATGGCCAAGCCTAGGACCAGGACTTTTTTATTTTTTAGCGATTCCCGATTAATTTCTAGTCTTTCTTCCATAATTTCCTCCTAGAAGATAGCGATGGCGATCAGTGCGCCGATAATTTGAACAGCCCAGAAGACTAGGTCGACCTTCCATTCGGACCAACCTAGCATCTCGAAGTGGTGGTGGATAGGACTCATCTTAAAAATCCGCTTGCCCGTCAGTTTGAAAGAAGCTACCTGCAAGATCACGCTGGCCGTCTCTGCCACATAAATAATCCCAGCAAAGAGCAGGGTCCACGGGTTACCAATCAAAAGAGAGAGAACGGCGAGCACCGCTCCCAAGGCCAAAGACCCCACATCCCCCATAAAGATCTTGGCTGGCTTCACATTGAAGAGGATAAAACCGAGCAAGGCAGCAATCATGGTCACGCAGAAAAGGGCAATGCCTTGCTCGCCAGCTTGGAGGGCCATGGTCAAATAAGCAGCAAAAGAAATAATCCCACAACCTGACGACAGGCCGTCCAGCCCATCGGTAAGGTTAAAGGCATTAGAAAAGCCGGTGATCCAAAAAAGTAAGAAGAAGAAAATCAAGATGGGATGGCTCAGGCTGGCGATGTTGAAGATAGGAATTTCAACTTCCAAGCCAAAGAGGACAAAGATAAAGGACATCAGTGCCGATCCCAAGAGCTGGAGGACAAACTTCTGCTTGGAGGATAAGCCCTCATTTTGCTTCTTGAAAATCTTCAGAAAGTCATCCGCAAAGCCGATCCCGCCAAAGAAGAGGAGGGCGATGACAAGGGCCCAAGCACTGTTAGACCAGTGCTGTTGGACAATACTCATCATCAAGATGGTGACCACACTGGCCCCCAAAAAGACCAGGCCCCCCATGGCTGGAGTCCCACTCTTGGCTTGGTGCCAGGCCGGCCCTTCTTCACGGATAGCTTGTCCAAACTGTTTCTGGTGCATGTACTTGATAAAGAAAGGCATGGCCAACGTGGTGATGGCATAGCAGAAAATGAAACTTAATAGCATATCGAAACCCTTTCGTTGTTTTCAGTTAAGGTTGTTGGAGTTGTAGGAGGACTTGGTCGACTGATTCAATCGGTGTGTTCACATCCACACTCTGACCGACGACGAGCCCTTCGCCCTCAATCCGCACCGGGATGTTGAGGAGCTTGGCTAGTGCCTCGCTCTCGTTGCGTGTCAGACCGCTAAAGTCTGGCAGGCGGACGCCTTCATCAGTCAAGAGATAGACCTTCTTGGCCATAGAATAGTTACTCCCTGGCTTAGGTGACTGGTCGATGACCTGCTTGCCAGTTCCCAGGACTTCCACCTTGAGGAAGCCTTGGCGCTCTAATTCTTGTTGGGCAGCGCCCGGATTCTTCCCAGTCACATCGACCATCTCAGTCTGGTCATAGCCTCCTGTCTCAGCTAGCTTAGCATAATCTAGGGCCCGTGTTAATAGGGGAACAAAGATATCTGCTAACATGACTGCTGGTTGCTTACCATCCCCTGCCATCTTCGGTTTTTTGATGGTGAGGTAGAGGATGTATTGGGGATTATCAGCTGGCGCAAAACCAACTACCGAATAGAGGTAGTTAAAGCCTCCACTCAGATAGGTCTGCTTGTCCGTATCATAGATTTCAGCCGTCCCCGTTTTAGCCGCAATCTCGGTGCCTTCCACGGCATACATTTGTCCGGTACCTTGGGGATCTTCGACCACCCGGCGCAGGTATTGGAGAGTCTTTTGGGCCGTTTCATTGGAGATCGGGGCGGCAATCTTCTCGGGTTGGACCACTTGCAAGTCGCCCTGGCTGTTTTCCATCCGGTCGATAATTTGCAGGCGCATCATCTCTCCCCCATTAGCAATGGCAGTGAAGGCCTGGACCATCTGCCAAGGCGTCACACGGAGACCCTGACCGAAGCCGGTTGAGACTTTTTCAATTTCATAGTCATAGGACATAGACCCCGCAACCTCTTCCTTGAAGACGGAGTTAGGTTTTTGCATGAGGCCAAATTCGTACATGTATTCCTTCCAAACATCATAGCCCATATCGCCCACTAATTGGACAAAGAGCACATTGGAGGACCGGGCTACCCCGTCCAGCTGACTGATCATACCCCAGCCGACATGGTTGTAGTCGCGAATCACGCCGCCATCCACGCTGATAGCCCCTGACATATAGCTTGCATTAGGATCAAAGACCCCTTCTTCAATGGCAGCTGCCAGGGTCAAGACCTTCATGGTAGAGCCCGGCTCGAAAGATTCTTCGACGAGCAAGTTCTTCCACATGGTATCCAGCCCTTCCCGGGTCTGCGGGTTAAAGGTGGGGCGCTGGGTAGCCGCTGCGATCTTACCGGTCTTTGGGTCCACCAGCATGGCTGTTAGGTTCTCTGGCTTGTAGGTGTCATTGACCTGGGTCACCAGGGTCTCTAAATAGGTTTGTAAGCGAGAGTCCAGGGTCGTGTAGAGATTCTGTCCATCCACAGGGGCGATTTGGTCATCTGCCGCCTCCTCTTCCTGGTCGTTTTGCTCGGCCTTGCTGAAGCTCACATAGCCATTCTTGCCTTGGAGTTCCTGGTCCTTGTTCTTCTCCAGACCCAGCTGGCCGACTAAGCGGTCATCCATGGCATTCTCAGCCTGCTTGAACTGGGCATAGCCAACCAGGTGGGAAGCAAAGACCCCATTAGGATAGGACCGGCTCGGTGTTTCTCTAAATTCAATGCCTGGTAATTTTTCCTGGCGGATAGCATCCATTTGGGCATAGGAGAGGTCTGACCCCGCATTGCCGAATTCTACCTGGTTAACATTCTTCGTTGAGAGGATCTTCAGGATCTCTTCCTTATCCATATCCAAGTGCTGGCTTAAGACCTCAGCCGTATGGTCACGCGTTTCTGCGGTAACGTGTTCAGCGTCCTGCCAAGCCTCGGTCAAGACGGCATACAATGAATAAGAAGTAGCATCCAGGGCGAGGGGGTTGCCACCGATATCATAGATGGTCCCCCGTTTAGCCGTTAAGATACTACTTCGTTGATACATGGCTTGGGCGCTCTGCTCGAGGTCCACTCCATTAACATGGCCACCGAGCATAATAAAGGCAAATCTCAAGATCAAGCTAGCGAAGAGGACGGCAACAGCGATCAGCATCCAATGTAGGAATTGACGCCGCTGTTTTCTTTGCTCTTGGCTTGTTTTCATTCTTCCACATTCCTTATATTGTCTTCATCCATGGTCAAACCTTGGTCTTTAGCGACCTCCATGACCCGGTCATAGTTGCCAAGTTCGTTGACCTTCTGTTGGATATTATTCTTGTTATTCTGCACATCCGAAATTTGAGCCTGGATGCCTTTGAGTTCCTGGTCGGCCTGCATGTACTGGGCCTTGCTAGCGACGAGAAAGATCAGGCAGGCAGCAG
Source organism: Aerococcus sp. UMB1112A (assembly GCF_030230715.1). Classification (NCBI taxonomy): domain Bacteria; kingdom Bacillati; phylum Bacillota; class Bacilli; order Lactobacillales; family Aerococcaceae; genus Aerococcus; species Aerococcus sp. UMB1112A. Next base: position 101,522 of record NZ_JASPDS010000004.1, read on the forward strand.
TCGCCATGAACATACTGATCAATTTGACCCAGTCTACTGTCGTCAGAAAACGCTTCTGACTGTGCTGTTTATGGGCCGCCTTTTGGACCAGGTGGACCTGACTTTTCTTGGGGCTAGACGGTTGATCCTCCAAGGGCGCCGCCTTCTCAGCTGGCATGGCATAGGCAAGACTTGCTTGTTCTGGGTGTAGTGCGAAGAGTCCCATGTTTTTTCTCCCTTCACGAGTGTGATTAATCGTTAATTCTTTCGATAACACGCAATTTAGCGCTTTGGGCCCGTGGATTATGGGCCAATTCTTCTTTTGATGGATAGATTGGTTTACGGGTGACCAAGCGGTAAGAGGCCTCTTCCAGGTCCTGGGCGAGGATTGGAATATTGGCCGGTGGTTGGTCGACCGTCGAGGCGTCCTTGAAGAGCTGCTTAGCGATCCGGTCCTCCAGGGATTGGAAGCTAATGCAGGAAATCCGACCGCCGACCTTGAGCAAGTCCAAGGCCGCTTCTAAGGAATCTTCCACAGCGCCGAGCTCATCGTTAACTGCAATCCGAATAGCTTGGAAGACCCGTTTGGCCGGGTGACCGCCCTTGCGTCGGGCAGGAGCTGGAATGGCTTCTTTAATGAGCTCGACCAATTCGCCAGTTTCCTTGATCCGGTGGTCCTGGCGACGGCGCTCAATCTGCCGGGCAATCTGCTTAGCAAACTTCTCTTCACCATAGCGGTAGAAGATCTTAACTAGCTGGTCATAGGACCAGTCATTGACGACATCTTCGGCCGTCAAGGGAGCAGATTGGTCCATCCGCATGTCCAAGGGCGCGTTCTGGTGGTAGCTAAAGCCCCGCTCGACTTGGTCCAGCTGGGGGGAGGAGACGCCCAGGTCATAGAGAACCCCATCCACACCGTCAACGTCCAAACGCGCCAATTCTTCCTTAAGATAGCGGAAGTTGCGGTGGATCAATTGCAGTTTGCCTTGGGCGATTTCTTCGGCAAATCGTTCTTTTGCATGTTGGATAGCTGTGAGGTCCTGGTCAAAGGCGTAGAGCCGACCTTGGTCAGACAAGTGGTCTAAAATCAGCCGGCTATGGCCCCCACCGCCCAAGGTACAATCCACATAGATGCCATCTGCTTTCACCTGCAGGGCCTCCACGCTTTCCTCACGCAGCACGGTAATATGTTTAAAGTCTTCTGTCACCCTAGGACCTCCTCCTATAAACCTAAGTCAAATAATTCTTCAGCAATATCTTCAAAGCTATCATCAAGTTCGTCTTGGTAGGCTTGCCAAGTGTCGCTACTCCAGATTTCTACCCGGTCCATAACGCCCACAATCTGGCAAGCCTTCTCAATCTGAGCATGGTCCAACAAGACCTGGGGGATGTTAACCCGACCCTGCTTGTCGACCGAGACTTCAACCGCTGCTGAATAAAAGAAGCGGGTGAAAGCCCGGGCCTGGCGTTTCACCAAGGGCAGGTCCTTTAATTTCGACTGGATCTGCTCCCAAGTGGCCAAGGGATAGGCGAAGATGCAGGCATCGAGCCCCCGGGTAAGCACAAAAAGCTCCCCTAATTCTTCCCGCAGTTTCGCTGGAATAATTAGACGACCCTTGCTATCGATATTATGTTTGTACTCGCCCATTAACATCTTATCGTCACCCTCAGCCTCAGCCCCGATGGTTTAAACCACTTTTCAAAGATTTAATTCCTAAATTAAGTTAAGTTTACCATAATCTACCACTTTGCACCACAATTCTCCACAATTTTTCCCCTTTCGTGAACAGACTAAACAAAACTTTAAAGATTGAGGGGAAGATACAAAAAAAGGCCCCAAACCAGGAGCGGTGGGCTGCTGGCTTGGGGTCCATGGATTGATGGATTTCAATTGATTTAATATTTAGATAAGCAATCTAGGCGAAGATCAAAGCGAAGATCCGGTAGAAAACAAAGCCGTAATAGAGAAGAAAAACGATAATAAAACTTAGGTTGGACAGCCGACGCAGGAAGCGCCCCGGTGTGAAGGGCAGGTTATCGCGGAACTGGATGGCGAGGATGGCTAGGGCCAGAACGGAAACGATACCGAGCACAATAGGCAGGAAGGACCAGTGGAGAACCAATTGAGAGACGAGGTGGAAGCAGAGCCAGAGAATAGGGTGGACCACATCAATGACCACCAAGTTAATATGCTTGCCGTCCGACAAATAAGGCTTCCCATACTTAGCCACCAGGATAATGGTGAGGATGGGAAGGATATAGAGAATAATTTCAAACCAAGTAAAAGCTTCCATGAGCAACACCCCGTCTTTTTTCTTTTATTTTAGCATACTTTTAATAAGGAATGTGGCAAAAGTCTGTAAGCACTTACGCTAAGTTTTTGTAAGAGTAGTCCGGGCCTAGTTATTAGCTCTTGCTCTCACCCTGTAGTCGGGTTCGCAAAGGCAGAAAGGGCTCCTCTTCGCAAAAGGACTCCGAAGACTTTCAGTCTTCTCTGTCCTTTTACTCCAGAGGTCCCTTTCTCCCGCATCCTCTCGCACCCTATAGTCAGGTTCGCAAGAGCAGACTTGAAGTGATTCCAGCTCATCGAAACGTCTGACCAAGGTCAGCCTTTTTCGATGAGCCTCCAATCATTCAAGTCTGGGCGCTCTTGCTCTCACCCTAGTTGGGCTCAGGCTAGCAGAAATAGCTCCTCTTCACCAAAATCTGTCGAAAGCCCTCAGTCTTCTCTGGCTCTTGGCTCCAGAGGTCTATTTCTCCCGCTAGCCTTCACACCCTTATTAGTCGGGTTCGCAGAGGCAGAAGCTTCTCCACTTCACACGAACGAAACGTGCAAGAGGGGCTTGCCCTTTTTCTGACTTGCTCCAATCATCCGAGTCTAAGCGCCAAGCCTCACACCCTAACTAGTCGGGTTCGGTCGCTCAGCTTCCTTGTCACTTCACAAGTCTCCGCCGCAGTCTTGCAGACTGCTCTGGTGACTTGCTCCAGTGAAAGGAAGCTAACCGCGCGCCCTCTCACCCTAACAAAAAAAGGCTGGGGATCCCAACCTTTCTAGTCAACTTATTCAGCTGCTTCTTCAGTCATCACATCTTTACCGTTGTAGTAACCACATGCTGGGCATACGTGATGTGATTTACGTAATTCGCCGCAGTTAGGGCATTCGTTCATACCTGGTACGTTTAATTTATAATGTGTACGACGTGAACGTTTTTTTGCTTTTGATGTTTTACGCTTTGGTACTGCCATCATTCACACCTCCTATATCGTCATTTAATCTTCAGACGCTTCATCAGCAAACAAGTCCTTCAGCTTTGCAAGGCGCGGATCGATTTTTTCCTCGCCCTTAAGACTTGAGCGGTAAGAATCCTCCGTCATCATATCCCAGTCCTTGCCCATTGGAAGCTCTTGCTCCTCTGCTTCTTCAGCTGTTAAGCGCTGTTGCGGCAAATGGAGCAAGATGTTGTCTTCAATCGCTCTTTTGAGATCGACTGAATTCCCTTCAACTTCGATTTGTAGAACCGCCTCATCATCAATGATATCTGTTTCCATGCCCTTAGGCAAGTAACGCTCATTAATGGAAAAGGCCATCGACACATTGACAGGCTCTAAGGATCGTGAAGATGGTAGCGTCACATCTAATGCTATTTGCAGTTGTGCCAATACAGTTGCCTCTTCATAAATCACGAAGCCGTCAACCTTCACGGGCGACATGGCTAGGATCTCATCGCTACGCTCCTGCATCTCATCGGAGATTTCGATGCTGGTATCGATGGCTAGAGGATCTTGTGCCTGAATTCGTAATTCTTGAAATGACCATTTCATGATTGACCACCATTAAGCAACAAGAAAAATTATACCGACTCATCGAGCATTTGTCAATGATATTTCCTTGACAAGTCATTTTTTTCTTCTTGCTCCCTTTCTATGATTATTTTTTCAAGGGCTTATCGGCCAACGCCCAAAGTTCTCGTCTCGGTCTGTTTGGAGTAAATAGTCGCTGTAGATTTGGTCAGCCGCTAGCCACTCGGGCCAGGTCTGGGCGACGTCGCGGTTGACCCGCCCTATCCAGCGGTAATTAGCGGGTAAAGCTTTCTTGATGGACCGGCAATAGGCCCGTCCTGCCTCTGACTGGGCCAGGATAAAAATGGGCTGGGACCCCTGGTGGAGGTCTTGGAGCCGGTCTTTGGAAACTTGCAGGGCCAGCATGAGAAGGAGACGTTGGAGCCGTAAGCGGGGCCAGGACCGCGTTTGAGCGCTAGTTAAGAAGTCCTCCAAATTCCGGTGCTGACGGGCGGCGTCTTGGAGCCGACCTTCAATTCCCCCATCCATCAAATGAATCTGGGCCAAAGTCTTTCGGTCCTGGACTAAGAGCAGGTAGCGAATATAGGGATAAAGAGCTTCGAGACTGGGAAAAGTCTCCTGCTTGGCCAAGCGTGAAAGCATCTCTTCCGGCAAGTAAGGGACTAGGTCTCCTAGCTCCCCTGATTGGAGGGCCTGCCTGAGATAGGTCCCCGAGACGAAGTGTTGGTCCACCGCCTGATCTTGCCGGTGGCCGTCGCCTTGCCTCTGGATAGGATGGGGCATCATATGGAATTGACCACGGTAAATCGTTAAGGCGTAGACCATGGCCAAGAGGGTATTGGACTGGTCTTCAAAATCTAAATGAAGACCTGCCAAGTCCTCTTCCTGGTCCAAAAGATAGGCCCAAGCCGCCAATTCCTGGTCAGCATGGCTGTCCTTGACTTGGCTGACTGTCTGCCGGGCCCGGTCCAGAGCTTCAGGATGTTGAGCCAACCAGGACGCAAAGGCCAGATAAGGGCTAAAATCAGCCGTCTCAACGCCAAAAGCGATATCCTGGCAGCCCAGGACATTCAGATAAGCAATAGCTGCTTGGGCAAAATAATTGGCCGACTGGCTAGCCCACCAAAGCGGCAGTTCCACGACCAAGTCAGCCCCATTGGCCAAAGCCGCCCCAGCCCGGTCCCACTTCGAGGCGATGGCCGGTTCCCCGCGCTGGCAGTAATTGCCGCTCATCACGGCCACAACCAGGTCGGCTCGGCTGACCCGCCTGGCCTCACTCAACAAGTAAGCGTGGCCATTGTGGAAAGGATTCCACTCTGCAATCACACCACAGGCACGCATCCTAAGCCTCCTTCACACAGGTAAAAAAGAGACGCTGACTTTCGGGACCAGGAGCTTCAAAGCTAAAGTCAGCACTCACCTGCACGTTCACAAAGCCGGCTTGCTTGAGCAAGTCTTGGTAGCAGGACAAAGGAAAAATCTGTTCCCGGTGAAGCTCTTCATGGCGTTCATAATAGCCCGTTTCTGGGTCTTCGACAAAGATATTTAGCAAGTGGTCGATGGTCCCTTCGCCCCGAACTTGTTCACTCCGCCAAGTAAAAACGGCATCATCCCATTCTTCAATATATTGGTAGCCGGGATAGACCTGGTTCATCTGGTAGGCCGAATGGATGTCAAAGATAAAAAGTCCCCCAGCTTTTAAGGCCTTGGCCTGGGCCATGAAACATTGGCTTAGCTCTTCAGGCCCCTCCAAGTAGCAGAGGCTGTCGCAGAAAAGAGTCAGCAAGTCATAGCCTGTTTCTGCTTGGTCTTCCAACATATTCCCCTGGTAGATGCGGTCCTTGTAGCCAGCTTCTGCCAAACGGGCTTGAGCGCGATCTACCATGTCTTCGGACAGGTCATAGCCCCTGGCGTCAAAACCGCGCTCAAGCATCTCCAAGGCAAACTCCCCGTCCCCACAGGCTACATCCAAGAGCCGGTAGCGGTCTTGGCCTGGCAGGTAGCGGTCCAGAGCCTCCTGGCAAAAATCAGCCCAAGCCGGATAGAGGGACTTGTCGAAGAGGAGGTCGTAAACCTCCTGGAAGACTTGGTAATTCTTGTCAGCCATCTTAGCTCAACCAGTCGTTAAGGTTTAGAAGTGGGGCTTCATGCCAAAGTTTTTCCAAGTTATAGCGTTCCCGCTCATCCGCTTGGAAGATGTGAACAATGACATCGTGGCAATCAAGTAGGACCCATTTGCCTGCTTGGCGGCCTTCCACTTGTTTGACGTCAAAGTCGTTCTTGTAGACCGCTTCTTCCACAGCATCGGCGACTGCGTTCACCTGGCGCTCATTATTGGCCGTTACGATCACGAAGTAGTCGGCCAAGGTGGTCAAGCCCGCCATATCTAAGGCAACAATGTCCTTACCCAAACGGTCGTCCGCCGCTTTTACCACGCATTCTAATAGTTCCGTATTCTTAGCTGTCATTAAAAGGCATCCTCCTCATGTGCTTGCACCCACTGGTTATAAACGGCAATCGTTTGTTGGTGGATTGGCTTCCTTGTTTCCAATAAATGCATTAAACTGTGCCGGATCTTGTAGTCAACGGCAGCGTCCAGTGATTTTTCAGCGACTTTGCGAGCTTCTTTGACCCCGGGAAAGTCGCGGTTGGCTTCAATATAATCGGCAATGTATAAAATCTTATCCAAGCCCGTCCAGGCTAAACTCCCCAGGGTATGGTTCCAAACGGCTTGCTCAATCAGCCGATCGTCCAATCCCAGATCGCGCTTAGCCATCAGAACAGCAAGAGGACCGTGCCAAATGGCATTGCCCGCTTCTGGCCAGTCTGGATCGTAATCTGGATGGTCAGCAAAGGCCTGGAGCTCGTCTAAGCTCGCCTCCTTGGCATAGTCATGGAGCAAGGCTGCGATACTGGCCCGCTCCTTATCTTCACCATAGCGGTCAGCCAGGTGGACGGCTGCCTCTTCTACCCCTAAGAGGTGGCGGAAGCGTTTCTTAGACAAGCGGGCTTGGGCCCGGTCCAAGAGTTCTGCTCGAGAAACCTGGATTAAGTTTTTTTGATAGGTCATCTCGTCAAGCGTCAAGATACAATCCCTCCTCTTCAATATAGTGTCTGACAGCTTCGGGGACAAGGTAGCGGATACTGTGGCCCTGGCTAACGGCCTGGCGGATCTGGGTCGAGGAAATCGCCATTTCCGGCACATCGACATAGAGGACCGGATAGTCTGTTTCCAGTTGATAACCTGGACGCTTAACCCCAACAAATTGAACCATCTCGACCAAGTCGTCGATCCGGTACCAGGTCGGCAGGTATTCCACCATGTCCGCACCAATAATGAAATAATAATCCGTATCGGGGTTGAGCTTGGTCAGGATATCCATAGTATCAAAGCTATAGGACTTGCCCTTGCGTTCGAGTTCAAGGCTTTCAATAGCCAAGTGTTCATTGCCCGCAATCGCCAACTCTAACATGGCCAAGCGCTTGTCTGCATCCAGAAAAGCCTTGGGATCCACATGGGGGGCCTGGTAGTTGGGCATCAGGTAAACCTGGTCCAAGCAGAGCTTATCATAGACCTGGTCGGCAATGATTAAGTGGCCCTGGTGGATGGGGTTAAAGCTCCCGCCTAAGATCCCCACACGGCGCCGCTTCTTTGTCCTTTCTTCTAATTGGCTGGCTAGCGCAAGGCCAGCGCTTTGCTCACGCGCTCCCATACGCTCGCCTCCTAGCCCAAAGCCTTGACTTCAGCTGACAGCTTTTGGTTCTTGGCTTCTTGGGAAGGCCGGTAGAGAACCAGGGTCTTGCCGATGGTTTGGACAATCTCTGCCCGCAAGCCAGTCGCCAATTCCTCAGCTGCTTGGTCGACCTCGGCGCTGGAATTTTGGAGGATGTTTAATTTTACCAATTCCCGCTTCTCTAGGGCCTGGTCCACTTGCTTAATTAATTCATCATTCAAGCCATTCTTTCCAATTTGAAAAATGGCCTTTTCCTTTTGGGCAATCTTTTTGAGATACTTCTTTTCTTTATTGTTTAACATCTTTCACACTCCTTAACTTAAATGAGGGCTTCCCGCACGAGGACATCGATCCCCTTAGGACTGTAAATGGCTAGCTTGGCATCCTCTGCCACCGTCAACCAACCCAGGCCTGAAATCACCAGATCCTGGCCGGCCTTGACTTGGAATTCACGCCGGACCCGGTCACCAGCTCCCTCAATCGTAGGAGTCAGAAGTTCCCCCACATGGTCGACATAGAAGGCTTCAGCCCCCTCCAGCTTGCGGCGGTGGATCTTCAGAGCATTGCTCAGGTAGAAGGTGAAACTATTGCGGTCCCCCGCCAAGTAGTCAACCTGGACCAGGCCTCCGATAAAGAAGCTCTGCTCAGGGTTGACTTGATAGGTCCGAGCCTTAACTCGTTTCTTGGGCATGACTTGCTTGAGCCCTTCAGCGGACAGCTGGGAAGTGAGCTGGCCGTCTTCCATAATCCCCGGGGTATCGATGAGATAAGAGGATTCATCGAAAGGAATTTCCACCAAGTCCAAAGTCGTTCCGGGAAAAACGCTGGTCGTGATGAGGTCCCCAGCAATCCCTGTCGCCTTGAGGATACTGTTAATTAAGGTTGACTTGCCGACATTGCTGACACCGACCACATAGACATTGCGGCCCTTGCGCAAGCGCTCGATCTCTTCCAGTAAATCATCCACATGGTGCTGGGTTTGGGCGCTGGTTAAGAGCAGCTCCTCCACCACTAGGCCCTGGGACCGGGCGTATTTCTTCACCCAGTGTGTCAAGCGACTTTCCTTGATGGAGCTGGGCAGAAGGTCCAGCTTATTGGCCACCAGCAAGAGGTCGTTGTCCCCTACAAAGCGCTTGAGGCCAGGGATCAGACTGCCCGAGATATCAAAAATATCCACCACATTCACCACCAAAGCATCCTCGTCGCTAATCCCATTGAGGATAGCCAGGAAGTCGTCGTGGCTCATGGTCACCCCCTGCAATTCATTGTAGTGACGCAATTTAAAACAGCGCTGGCAGTACAGTTCACCAGTCTCAAGTCCAGCCTCATAGGCGGACTTGGGCGTATAGCCTCGCTGGTTCTTATCAACTGTCTGTATGCTAGCGCCGCATCCGATACATTTCAATGACTCATCTGTCATCTAATTGATTCCTCCATTCCCAATTCTTATGGAATTTATCTAGTAAAAATTTCAAGGGTTTCTCAACACCGCGGTTGACCCGGGTCCACATACCATCTGTCTTGACGACGGGCTTGACCAAGATGGTACGGATGCCCAGACGGTTGGCGCCGAAGACATCGGTCAGGAGCTGGTCACCCACAAAGGCCACCTCTTCCTTGGTCATATCCAATGTCTTGAGGGCCGCCAGGTAACCCGATGAGCGCGGCTTGTAGGCTGGAGCCAGATAGCGGACCCCCAACTGCTTGGCCACATCGGCAACACGGAGGCCGTTATTATTGGACAAGATCAAGATCTCAACGCCCGAACTGGTCATCTCCTCCGCCCACTGTTTCAAGTATTCCGGAACCTGGGCGGAATTCCAAGGTATGAGTGTATTATCTAAGTCCGTAATGATGGCCTTGATCTGGTGCTTTCGGGCCTGGTCCGGGCTAATCTGTAGAATCGTATCCAACATCCAGGTCGGTTGGAATTTTTTTAACATAGCTTGTCCTCCGTTTATTTCTTAGCCTAAGTATACCATAGCCAAGACGGTGACAAAAGCCGATTGGACCCTAACCAGATCGAGCACCCGATCACTGTAACTGCCAGGCTTTGAAAATTAAAGGGTCTTGCCCACACCCTGCGAAGACTTTCAGGCTTCTCTGCTGCTTTGCTCCAGAGGTCCACTTCTACCCGCGCTCCCTCACACCCTAGGGGACGATGATTTCTTTGAGTTGGAAGGCTTGGCCGTCGTAGTTAAAGACCAAAAGTGAGCAGTTGGCGATTTCCCCGACCGCTTCTTGGCCTTGTTTGGCCTGCCAGTAATCCGCAAAGAGGCGGATACAGCGGCCATGGGCAACGGCAAAGGCCTTCTCGCCTTCTTCAATCTGTTCCATGATATAGGTGCAGGTGCGCACCAGCCGCTCTTGGACTTCGGGGATGGTCTCCCCACCCGCTGCCTTGATCTTCCGGTTGAAGTCTTCCCGGGGCAAGTGGTCGCGAGACTGCTTCTCGTATTGGCCGAAGCAAGCTTCTCTTAGCCCCGAAAGCAGGTGGAAATCTTCTCTGGGGCTCTGAGCCAAGGCCAGGGTATCCTGGGCCCGCTTTAAGTCAGAGCTAGCCAAATAAGCCCAGTTTTCTAGCCCCTCTGCTTGGAGGTAGCCATTCACCCGGCTGGCCTGGTCGCGCCCTGTTTCCGTTAGGGGCGAATCGCACCAGCCCTGGATCAGGCCTTCCACATTGTATTGGGTCTGGCCGTGTCGCATTAAATATAGAGTTTTCATCCTTTACCGCCTCTTCATTTCCTTTTTTTCTCCCCTAGTATAGCACGGGCCAGCCCGCAGTAAAAAGGACGAGAGGCAAAAGCAGGGCTATGACAAAAGCCTTTAGCCCTGGTCCATCATTTTTGAAATGAAACCAGGGCTAATTTTTTGTAAAATTCGTGAGTTAAAAGCTAGTGGCATCTTTTTTGTCAGGCTCTAAACCTAGTGGACGCAAGGGAGAGGGACTGGTTGGCATATAGTAGCGTGACTGGTCTAGGACCTGGTTGAGGAGTTGGATGCCTTCCTGGATGTGACCGCCCTTATTGAGCATGACCAGGTCACAGCGGCCAGCCAACATGACATCGGCCATCTCAGCCCGGGTAGGGATACCGGTCTTGACCATATTCTCCATCACTTGGGTGGCCCAAATCACCGGAATCCGGGCGGCTCGGGCGATAGCGACCAGGTCTTCTTGAACACTGGCCAAGCGTAAGAAGCCCAGTTCAGCCGCCAAATCGCCCCGGGCAATCATCAGACCCGCATAGTGGTTACGGTTAGCCTCCACTAAGACTGGGAAAAGATTTTCGAGGATCGACTGGGTTTCAATTTTGATAAAGAATGGCGGATGTTGGTCCGTTTCTTCCCCGTAAGCCTCAGCAAGCTGGGCCTTAATCGCCACAATATCTGCCACTTGGCGGACAAAAGAAAAGTTATACCCCCGGGCAAAATCCTTGACTGCTTCCATGGCTTGGCAGTCAGCAGGCGTAAGAATGGGCAGCTGGCTATCTCGCCCGGGGAAGTTCATCCCCTTGGTCGCCTTAATCTTCTGCCCCTTGGCCTTGCGCACCCGGTCGACTTCAACCACAACCCCTTCCTCGTGCTGGGAGGTCACATGGGCGAGGAGGTCGCCATCATACATCACCACCGGATCCCCCACTTCCAGAGATTGGATCAGGTCTTTCTGGGGAGTGTAGAGCACCAAGTTTTGGTCCTGGAAATCTTCCAAGGGCTTGACATGGCTAATGAAGAAAGTATCAGATGCAAAAACCCGGGGATTCTGCTGCTCGGTATAGAGGGCTTCGATGCGGACTTTGGGCCCTGCTAAGTCACAGTAAATGGGATGCTGGCGCACCTTGGCTTTACCAGCTGCTTGGATATTTTTGGCCATAGCCTGCCAGGTCTTAGCCTGGTCATGGGCACAATTAATCCGGGCCAGGTCCATACCCGCCTGGCTTAAATCACTAACATAATGGGGATCGCGACCAGCCTCCGTGGGCAAGGTCACCAGGTTCTGGGCCCGCTTACCAGCTTCTAGGCCGAAAATCTGGAAAGTCTGGGCCTTGGCTTGGTCCATTTCAGTCCAACGCGCCTCTTCATTGGCCACTGCCTCCCCCTGGATAACCTGGACTAAGTGGTCGAGACCCGCGAGCACATTGGCCTCAATCCCCCGAAAGCCCTGGTAACCGAGCTTATCCAGACGCTCCTGAAGCTCGCGCAGGTCCCTCCGCCGCATCACCGCATAGGCCGCCAGGTTCTTAGCACTCGATCGAAAATCTTCCCGGATGGATTGCGGCTCCCAACTCGCATAGAGAGCTTGCCCTTCCTCCTGAATTTCTTTTCGCAATTGTCTGACTACTCCTACTAAAGACTGCTTCTCCATAGAAACCACCTCTCTAAATTATAGGACATTCCTTTAACCTTATCTTACCAGTATCCCAAAGAAAACGGAAAGAATATACTCCTAGGGTGTGAAGGCTGGCGTTTAGCTTTCCTTCACTGGAACAAGTCAGCAGAGCCAGTCTAAAAGACTGTGGCGGGGACTTGTGAAGTGACACGAAAGCTGCCAGACCGAACCCGACTACACAGAGTGTGAGCAAAGGCGTTCAGAAAGGGATGACTGGAGGCAAAGAGGATAAGAACGGCTTTAGCCGGTCGTTCCACTTTGCTGAAGTCACTCCCTTACTGCCTTTGCGAACCCGACTAAAGGGCGCGAGCAGTTACGTCCAGACTTGAATGACTAGAGCTCAAGCGAAAAAGAGCGACTTTAGCCGCTCATTCCGATTGGATGCAAGAGGGGGCACTTAATCCTTGATAAGTCTCCAACTTTCAATCCAAGGCTATGAGTGTGGGTTGATAGCAGCTAAGACTCAAATAAAAGCCCTAAGTGTGACTTAACAAAATAAATTCAAGGCCACAGAGTAAAGACAAATAAAAAGCGTGGCAAAAGTCACTATTGACTTTTACCACGCTCTCTTATCGCAGGTTACAGCTTTTAATATTTAAAGCTAACGATTTACTAACAACTAATTAAGCCATCACAGCTATGAGCAGTAGTGGAGCGTTGAAGTTGGTCGTTAGCCATGACCTAGCAAGCGATGTGAATTAGGGATAGTAGGCGCTAGCCGTACTAGCCCTTTGAAGCTCGCTAGGTGAGGGACCCTGGCCCGAACCGATGCCATGGCTTTTTAACGACCAAATTCAAAAGCGGAACGAATGCTCCCCAGCACCATTAAGCTTATTCGACTTCAAAGCTAACTTGGTCGTCTTTTTCTTTAATTTGCACTGCTTGCCCCGATTGGATATCGCCGGCGATAATTGCCCGGGCCAGTGGGGTCTCGATATGGTTGGTGATGAAACGACGCAGTGGACGGGCCCCAAATTGAGGTTCATAGGCTTCATCAGCAATCCATTGTAGGACCTCTTGGCTGTAGTCGAGGTGGATGTTTTGGTCAGCTAAGCGTTGGTTGAGTTGTTCCAAGAGCTTAGCCACAATGCCTGTCATATTGTCTTTAGACAGTGGGCTGAAGAAGATAATGTCATCAATCCGGTTCAAGAATTCAGGTTTGAAGTAGCTATGGAGACGGTCTTTGACTTGGTCACGCGCTTCTTCAGAAATTTCATCCTGGCCTGACTCGCTGTCTTCCAATAAGATATCGGAGCCTAGGTTAGAGGTCATGATGATAATGGTGTTCTTGAAGTCGACGGTCCGGCCTTGGCCATCAGTCAAGCGACCATCATCTAGAATTTGCAAGAGGATGTTGTAGACATCGGGATGGGCCTTTTCGATTTCGTCTAGAAGAACGACAGAATAAGGGTGGCGGCGGACAGCTTCGGTTAATTGGCCCCCTTCTTCGTAGCCAATGTATCCTGGTGCGGCACCGACCAAGCGGGAGACATTAGCTTTTTCCATGTATTCGCTCATGTCGATGCGGACAATGTTGTCTTCGCTGTCAAACATTTGTTCAGCCAAGGCCTTGGCCAGTTCGGTCTTCCCGACCCCAGTTGGTCCTAGGAAGAGGAAGGAACCGAGTGGGCGGTCAGGGTCTTGGATGCCGGCCCGCGAGCGGAGGACAGCGTTGCTGACGGTATCCACGGCCTCATCTTGACCAATCACACGTTGGTGGAGGCGGTCATCTAAGTCGAGGAGTTTTTGCCGTTCACTTTCAGCCAATTTCGACACAGGAATGCCGGTTTGACGAGAAACCACTTCAGAAATTTGTTCTTCTGTGACGGCTTCTTGGACTAGGCTGGACCGTCCTTCCATGTCCTCAGCATAGTCAGCTTCCATTTGGTTCAATTCTTTTTCTAAGGCTGGAATAGTCCCGTGTTGGAGGGTAGCTGCCTTTTCCAGGTCATAATTTTGTTGGGCCATTTCTAATTGCCGCTTGGCGTCATCCAATTCTTGACGTTTGTCTTGGATTTTCTTGAGCCCTTCTTTTTCGTTTTCCCATTCCATGGTTAACTGGTTGGTTTTTTCCCGGACTTCAGCTAATTCTTCTTGGAGTTCAGCCAATCTTTGCTTAGAAAAGTCATCCTCTTCTTCCTTGAGGGCTTCTTCTTCAATCTCTAATTGGAGAAGACGGCGGCGTTGCATGTCTAGTTCAGTTGGGATGGAGTTCATTTCCACCCGGATCTCAGCACAGGCTTCGTCGACCAGGTCAATGGCCTTGTCTGGCAGGTAGCGGTCGGTAATGTAGCGGTCCGATAACTGGGCTGCTGCCACTAGGGCTTGGTCGTGGACCTTGACATGGTGGTGGTTTTCAAAGCTTTCGCTCAAGCCACGCAGGATGGAGATGGTGTCTTCCACAGTCGGTTCTTTAACCAAGACTCTTTGGAAGCGGCGTTCCAGGGCCTTGTCGGTTTCCATGTATTCCCGGTATTCATCCAGAGTTGTGGCCCCGATGCAGTGCAATTCACCCCGGGCTAACATAGGCTTGAGCAAGTTACCGGCGTCCATAGAACCTTCTGTCTTACCAGCCCCAACAATCATGTGGATTTCATCGATGAAGAGAATAATTTCCCCATCAGAAGCTTTCACATCATTTAAAACAGCCTTCAAACGCTCTTCAAATTCGCCCCGGTACTTGGCCCCTGCAATCAGCGCCCCCATATCGAGAGAAATTAATTTCTTATCTTTTAAGTTGCTGGGGACATCCCCTTTGACAATTCTTTGGGCCAGGCCTTCAATAATGGCGGTCTTACCGACCCCTGGTTCCCCGATCAGGACGGGGTTATTCTTGGTCTTACGGGACAAGATACGGATCACATCACGAATTTCTTCGTTCCGTCCGATAATCGGATCCATCTTCCCTTCCCGGGCAAGTTGGGTCAGGTCGGCCCCATATTTTTCTAATGCTTCGTAGTTTTCTTCTGCATTCTTGGAAGTCACACGATCACCCTTTCTTAAGTCATCGATCAAGGCTTGGGCAGCCTCTTTACTGGATACGCGGTTGAGCCACTGGCTGAGCCCTAAATAAGTCAAGTCAAAAATCGCATAGAGGACGACTTCTGTGGAGAGGTATTCATCCCCTCTTTCAGCAGCTAAGTCTTGGGACTTTTGAATTAATTCAGCAAGTCCCCTGGAAATTGCCTGCCCATATTGGACATTATCCCCTCTCACACTAGCAATTTTATCGAGTTCACGGTCTAATTCAGCTTCTAAAGCATTCATGTCGATGTTTAA
Organism: Aerococcus sp. UMB1112A; assembly: GCF_030230715.1. Taxonomy (NCBI): domain Bacteria; kingdom Bacillati; phylum Bacillota; class Bacilli; order Lactobacillales; family Aerococcaceae; genus Aerococcus; species Aerococcus sp. UMB1112A. Next base: position 116,702 of record NZ_JASPDS010000004.1, read on the forward strand.
ACGTTGATAGAAATTGTATGCGAAGTTGCCTGGCTCTACCATGGCTTTGAATAAATGTGCAACGGTAATCTCTTGATGTTGGCGGAGCTTAGCAATCTGTTGAGCATTGGCTAAGGCTTCTTGCATGGCCGTTGTCATTTCCATATTATTCATCTTATCACTCCTTTGCATACTCTTATTATAGCCTATTGGTCAGAAAAGGTCAACCTTTTAATTGACATTTTTTGACCTTTATTTTGACCATTTCTGATAAGGCAGGAGTCGGATGTGGCGGAGGTCTTCCCAGGGGTAAAAGTCCCCGCCCAGCCAAAGTCCTGTAGCATCCCAGAGGCCATTAAAATAAGCCTGGCGCTTGTCAGAGATGCGGCCCAGCTGGTCATAGCGGTTGAGCTGGAATTCAACCGGGCGCTGGTAAACATAAGCCTGGTAGAGGACTTGGCTTATTGCTCGAGCGGACATTTGAGCTTCTTTGGCATTATCTTTTTGGTCTTCTTTGATGTTGCCTTCAATGCTCTGGACCAGTTCATCTAAGGCAAAAGCCGTCCGCCACTTCAAGTGAAAACCGCGGTCGTGGTAGGCATTGTAATCGGTAAAGTGCTTGCCCCTTCTAGCCATCCGTCGCCACATCCTCGATTCCTGCCATGCCCCCTGCATGTCCGCCGACGAGCTGGGACCGTGCGATGGCGCGAGCACCGGAACAGAGCGAAATAGCGGGAACCAGGCTCTTAAAGCCATACTTCTGACGGATCTTATCGATGACTGCTTCCAGAGCATCCGTCTTGGGATCAGTGGCGAAGAGGGACAGCTGCTCACAGCCCGCTTCCTCCAGGTCAAAGGCCGAAACGCCGATATTTCGAACCACTTGCCCCTGGTAGATTTGGGCAAATAAGCGCTCGAGGACGGGGAGAAGCTCAGCCCGGCGCTGGCTGGCCAAGAGCCGACCGGAAGCCCGGCGGAAGGTCCTCCCATCCGGCGAACAGTAGCCCTTGGAATAGCCCAGGACCAAGGTCAGGCCCTGCGCCTTATAGCCCTCCCGGCGCAAACGCGTGGCCAGCTGCTCCCCCATCTCCTTGACCACAGTCAAGACCTCGCCAGCCTGGTCATAATCGCGGGGCAAGATTTGATGGTTGCCCAGACTCTTAGTCTCCGGCGGCTTGAGCGGTTCGATAAAGGATCGGTCAATCCCCCAACTGTGGGCATAGACCTGCTCGCCTAGCCGGCCAAACTTATCGCGGAGCAGATAGGGATTGCTGTGGGCCAGGTCGTAAATGGACTGGATGCCCAGGGCCTGGAGCTTGCGGGCCATCCGCTTACCGATCCCCCAAAAGTCAGTCAGGCAGTCCATTTGCCAGAGGGTCTGGGGCACATCTTCATAGCGCCACTCCGCCCGCATATTTTTCTGATGTTTAGCCGCATTGTCCAAGGCCAGCTTGGCTAATAAAGGATTATCTCCGATGCCGACCGTCACATAAATGCCAGTTCCTTCATAAACCGCCCGCTGGACCATAGCCGCAAAGTCGCCCGCTGTCTTCTGCTTGAAGAGCCGCATCGATGCGGTAATGTCCATAAAACTCTCATCGATGCTGTAGACGGCATGGTCTTCCGCCGCCACAAAAGACTGGTAAATTTGGTTAATCTCCTGGTTCTTCTCCATATAATAGCGCATGCGCGGGGGAACGATATAGAGGTCGTCAGGATAAGGATAGGGCAGGTCCCTAGCTCGGGACACATTGGAAATCCCATAGGCTTGCTTGGCAGCTGGTGACGAGGCGAGGATCAAGCCCGAAGCCCTTTTCCTCGGTCCATCTGGCGGGTAGGACATCACGACTAATTTAGCCGTCAAAGGATCTAAGCCGCGGTCTACCGCCTCCACGGAAGCATAAAAGGACTTGCAGTCAATGCAGAGAATCTCCCGGCGCGGTTCCTTATCATAGTCAAAAATATAGTCATCATGAACTTCCATAATACTCCCTCCCATAGAACGTGTGTTCCTATCCATTATAGAACGTATGTTCTTAAATTGCAATTAAAAAAGAGCCCGGTAAAATCGAGCTCTTCAGTGGGAAAGTATTTTACTTCTTGTCTTGGTGTAACTTATCGATGAAGACCGCAATGGCGTTGTCACCCGACACATTGGCGGCGGTCCCAAAACTATCTTGGGTAATATAGAGGGAAATCATCAACTGCTGCATGGAGTCTGAAACAATTCCAACCATGGGCAGGAAAGGCAGGGCCGACATAATGGCTCCACCTGGCGCTCCTGGTGCAGCAACCATGGCGATCCCTAGCATCATGATAAAGCCAAGCATCATCGAGAAAGGATGGGGCATATCATACATCAGCAAGAGGGTCATGGAACAGCAAGTAATGGTGATCATCGACCCGGCCAAGTGGATGGTCGCACAGAGCGGCACCACGAAGTTCCGGATATCCTCAGACACCCCATTCTTCTCAGCACATTCAATATTGACTGGAATGGTTGCTGCTGATGACTGGGTCCCAACGGCTGTGATATAGCCTGGGATTTGATTTTTGATCAATTGGATGGGATTCTTACCCGCATAGAGACCAGCTACCACGAACATAGCGCTGATATAGAGCAGGTGAAGAATAATCACCACAATGAAGACCTTCCAGAAGACGCCCAGAATCGTAAAGACCGATCCGGTGTAGGATAGGTTGGCGAAGTTCCCGAAGATATAAATAGGAAGTAAGGGAATCACCACTGTCGCTAAGACCTGGGTGATCACTTCCCCAAAGTCGCTGAAAACTTCATATAGGGCCTCGCCCTGGCCTTTTTGCCGTAACCAAGAAATCCCTAGCCCCATCATGAAGGCAAAAATAATAGCACCTGTCACATCAAAGAAGGGCTCCAAGGGAATTTCAAAGATAGGGGTCAAGCCCTCCCCTGCCTCATTCAGCTTCTGGACTAAGTCATCCGTGATGAAGTGAGGAAAGAGGGTAATGGCGGTGGTATAGGCGATGGACCCCGCGATCAAGGTCGAAATATAGGAAGTCAGTGCGGTAATCCCCAACAGACGCCCCGCCCCATCACTCAAGTCAGCAATCCCCTTGATCACTAAACCAATGATCATAAAAGGAATCACAAAGTTCAGGAAACTAGAGAAAATGGCGGAGAAGGTGATGAAGGCACGCAGGAACCATTCCGGAATAAAGGACAGTTGACCGGCAATAATCCCTAAAATAATAGCAATAATCAGTCGCGGCACAAGGCCTAATTTTTTCTTTTTCTGCTCACTCGTCATAAGCAATCCTCCTAAAAATAAAAAAACCACCGGGGTGGAAAATATGAGTATTTTTTAATTTTTCCCACTGTATTCTAATCATAGCAAAAGCGTCAGGCAAAGTAAACAAAATTTTAAAGGATCTTAATCTTTACAGCTCCTTGATGACACGGCAAAACAAAAAAAGATCCTGCGGTCAACAGGATCTCAGTTATTTCATTAGCGGCATGACTTTCCAATTGAGCCATTAGATAGCCAGCCCCCATTGTCTGAGACGGACTATCATTTCGTGTTCGATTCCCTTGATGGCGAGGAGGTCATTGGCGTCGACTTGGGCCAGAGCCTCAAAGCTCGCATAGCCTGCTTCTGTCAACAAGGCAGCGCCCTTCTCACCGATCACTTGCTCAAGCCACCAAGCCGCCACTTCTGGCCCAGCTTCTTGGTCATGCGCTTCGCCCCTTTCAAAAAGAAATGCGGAATAGGCCCGGTCCCGGAAGCTCTCGCTGTTATCACTCCCGGCATTATACAGGTGGTAGAGGTTGAGAGCTTCCGCCAGGTTATAGTCCTCTTCCAGGTCAGCCAAAGTCAAGCTTTGGGCTGGCTTGGCTTTAGCCTTTTCCTTGAAGAACTTATAACTGTAGTCATCAGACAAGAGACTAGGCAGGATGGGGTTAGCCGCCAAGACCAGGGTCTGGTAGTCGTGCTTGGTCAGGTAATCGACTAGATTGTGAGGGGTCATTTCGAGGTTCACAATGTCTTCAATAGGCCAATTATCCTGGTTGAAAAACTCGGCCAAGTCTGAGTTGAGCCGGTTGAGTTCTTGCCAGAAGTAATCCACCCAGAGCAAGTGGTCGGTCCGGTAAGCGAGTAGCAGGCAGGGCAGGAGGATGATCTCATGGATCTCGTCCGCCTCTATTTTGGGGTAAACTTGGACCATCCCTTCCCAGTCCCCCATATGGTAGTAGAGAATCAGGATTTCCCGCTTAAATTCAAAACGCTCAGTCATCCCTGCCCGGAGCAAGATGTCATAGATCTCAGCTGCCAGGGGATAGCGCCCCATCTCCGTATAAAGGGAGCCAATCTCGTGGAGCAAGCGGAGATAAGGCCGCTGGGCAAGGTTGGCATAGGACAGCTTAGGCCCCTTCAGATAAGTCGCCTTGTGTTCCTGGGCCAGCGCCTCCAGGTAAAGGAGCCGGGCAGGCAGGGGAATCCGCTCCAAGCGCAACATCAGGGCATCTAAGTTCTCCGGCCATAGCTCCAAGGCCTGGTCCAGGTAGCGCTCATGTGCCGACACAATCTCCAAGGCCCAGGCCCGCTCGAGATACTCCAAGGACTCGGCCTTCTCCTCATCCCCAGGCGCCTTCCGCAAGCGGTAAAATTTCATTTCAACAGTCCATTCTCCCATTCAGACGTCCTCCTCTATTCCTTTCATTTAGGGTCATTATAGCATGTCCAAGTGACAAAATAAGCTTTTTTGATCATTTTGTCCTTTTCTTGCAAAATTTGCAATAATCTTGACAGCTTTGGCGGCTGATCTTGACATCTGCTTGCCTTTTGTGTGAGTTCAGCTGACTGCTATTGACTTTTCCACCGCTGTAGCCTTTAATTAAGGAAAAAAGACCCCAGAAAGGAGCTTATTATGACAAAACGAATTCATGTCATCGGCACCGGTGGCACCATCTCAGCGGCCGGTGCAGCCGGCAAGACCACATCCTACCAGGCAGGAGCCTTCGACGCCAGCCAATTACTGGAGGGCCTCCCCTCCCTGGATGAGATTGCCAAGTTGACCTATGAACAAATCTTCTCCGTAGCCAGCGAGTCCTTGACCAATGCCCAACTCCTCCAACTGGGCCAGCGCGTCCAAGAGGTCCTGGCCGATGAAGGCATTGATGGTGTCGTCATCAGCCACGGGACCGACACCCTGGAGGAAACAGCCTATTTCCTCCATCTCACCGCGCCTTCAGACAAGCCCATCGTCCTGACTGGAGCCATGCGCCCCGCCACGGCTGCCAGTGCAGACGGCCCCATGAACCTCTACCAGGCCATCTGCCTGGCTGCTAGCAACCAGGCGGTGGGCATGGGGGCCTTGGTCGCCTTCTCCGACGGCATCTACTCTGGACGCGAAGTCCAAAAGACCAGCAACTTCCGCCCCCAAGCCTTCGACAGCCGGGACCTAGGCTGCCTGGGCTATCTACGCGAAGACCAGGCCTACTTCCTCCAGCGTCCTACGAAGCCCAGCCCTCGGATCGACTTAAGCGAAGTGGCCCAACTCCCCCGGGTAGACATCGCCTACTACCATGTGGGCGCCTCAGCCGATATCCTGGACTTCTTCAAGGACCGCTCGGACGGGATCGTCCTCGCCGGGGTAGGCACCGGCAATATTAGCCAGGACTGGTGCGACTACATCAAGTCCCATGAAGATCAGCTCCCCCCTATCGTCCGCAGCTCCCGGGTAGCGAACGGCCTGACCCTCTACGAAAGAAGTGTCGACAAGGGTATGCCCTTCATCCCCTCCGGCAGCCTCCCCCCAAGCAAGGCCAAGATCTTGTTGATGCTTCTCTTGACCCAGACCCAGGACCCCCAAGCCATCCGGGAGGCCTTTGAACGCTATTAGAAGATAAGAAAAAAGTTGAGAAACTAGCTTGAGCTAGGATCTCAACTTTTTCTTTTGCTTTAAAAACAGTAACATGATCAGAACAAAGCCTATTACTTTAACAAATTGTACTGGTGAGCATCCGTTTCGCTTTTGAATTTGCCCCTTAAAGAGCCATGGCATCGGTTCGGGCCAAGATCCCTCACCTAGCGAGCTTCAAACGGCTAGTACAGCCCCAAAAAAGGCCTACTATCCGTAATTCACATCGCTTGCTTTTCATGGTTAAGAGCCAACTTCAACGCTCCACTCCTGCTCAAAAAAGCAGCTAGTATAGGCTTCTTTAATTACTGGTTATCAATATTGATAATTAGAGAATCCCAAATTTTGAAAAGTATAGGCTATAAAATTTATAATGGCTTTATTTAAGCATGAAAGCCTCTATCTTCTATAATTAGTGCTGTAGTAACTACTAGCTATTGGGCAAGCCAATTATTTTTCTTTTGGCTTAAATATGATCAGGCAATTAAAGATAGTCACTACGGTAATGACAATAACTTTAAAGACGGTTAAGCCATCTTCGAAGAAATAATCTAATGTAGCAGCAGTTAAAACTGTAAGGTAAAAGAACTTTACAAGGTCAGGTAGTTTGTAAAAGAATTGGTGGATTTTATTTAGCATGAAAAGGCCTCCCTTAGCCTGATATAGCGGTATATCTACATGTCAAAGTTAACAAGAATAATAGGCGCTCGCAAGTGATATTGTCTATATCCAGCTTATATCAGCTATCATTTCTTAATCCCCTAACTTAGAAAAACAGCTCGAAGATGAATCCATTGATTGACCTTCGAGCTAAACTTAGTCTACTTGTATCATTGTTAACATTTAATGATTGTCTTTTTCCTCATCGTCTCTTCCTTGGTCTTGGTCCTTATCTTCAGATAGATATCTCTTTATGATCCATTGAAGAATGCCGTAAGTTACAAAAAATGAAACAAATAAGCCAAGATAAGCAGCCCAATTATCCATACGATCAGTCCTTTCTTACTGTGAACGAATGCTGATTGGGCTTACAAGGCAGAAAGTAAAAGGGCGACGGCAGTTGAGGCTAAAAACTTCTTTTTATACATATAGTGCTCCTTTCTTGTCCAAGGGGCTAGCTACATGTTTAAACTAACAAGAATTACAAGCGCTTTCAAGTGATATTGTCTAGATCTATCTCATATTAGACATTTTTATCTAACTCATTATTTCCTCATCCGCTAACTTAGCCTGGGTATCTTTACGGATTTCTTCGCGGAGCTGGGTCATGTAGTCAGAGAACTGGACCTTGTCGTCGGCGTAGGTCAGGTTGAAGGACTTCTCAAAGTCAGTCCAGGTATCTAGGTCGGAAAGGTTATGCTGGATCAGGGCTTCCTGGCTATCGATGGCCTTATAGATCTTGGCTTCAAGGGTCGTGCGCTCTTCCATCTCACGGTATAGGGCCGTCATTTTGTGTGCGGTGTCATTAGGAAGAGAATTCACCCAATTCTTCAGCAAGTCCTGCTCCTTGATCTCGTCCGCTTCGCCCTTGTCAAAGGTCGGAATATCTCCCGTGAAGCACTCGCCCAGGTCATGGATGATGCACATCTGAATCACCTTGTTCATGTCCGCCTGGGGGAATTCCTCCATCAAAAGAAAAGCCATCAGGGTCATCATCCAGGAGTGTTCAGCCACACTCTCATGCCGGCCCTCCTCTGTGTAACAGTGTCGGGTCGTGTCCTTTAACTTGGCAGCCACTGATAAAGCATCGAGTAATTTTCTTGGTTTCATTGCAAGTCCTCCTTAACAAGCGCTTGGGATTTCATCATTCTCTGCTTATCCTAACACAAATTTTTCAACTTTGAGAAGCCTCTGGAGCTTGCGGTGGGCTGATTCTATTTTTACTCGCTTGAGCCACAAATCATTCCAAATCAAAAAGCCCCTGCCCTCCTTAGGCCGACAAACAAGCTTGCCAAGCCAAGGAGCGGGGCTTTTTACTGGTCTTTTCTACTTCATGGCTTCGACCTTGTGCATGGAGTACTGGCCATAGCCGGTGGTGACCTTGTAGTAGCCGGTGAACTTCTCATCGATGGCGTCGTCCATGGTGTAGATGAGGAAGGGGTTGGTGCCGATGGTCATGATCTTACTTGGGGTGGCGACAATGCTTAACTTGTCTTTGTCGATGTGGGCGAGGACCCGCTTGGAGAGTTGCTGGTTGCCCCGGCCGAGGATGTAGCCCTGGCCGCCCATGGGAGTCACGATCAGGCGGACATCTTCTTCCCCTTCAATGGCATCCAAAATCTCCTGCTCATTGGCATCCTTAACGAGAAGCTGGCGGTTCTTGATGATATCTACCCCGAGAACCGTCACATCTAGACCCAATTCGTCCATGATATGCCGGGTGGAGGTCCCTGAGCCAATCAAGTACATGGCCTCGTCATCCATATGGTCCAAGACATCCAGGGCGATGGATTCCTGGGCCGCCTCGTCCGACTGGGGACTGGCCGACTTCAGGTTCTGCATAAATTGACTGTGCTGGGGCACGCGGAGGTAGCCGAAGACTTGGATATCGACCTCATCTTGGCGGAAACCAGCTTCATCCAGGTCCAAGACCTCGGTTTCATGGTAATCCATGGGGCTGTCCTGGGCCCATTCCGCCAGTAAGCGGCCGGCAGACTCAGGGGAATTAGCATAGACCGCCGAGTAGATCTTAACTCCGGCTGGAACGCCAAGTGCTGGAATGTCCAAGCCAATCTTCCGGCAGACATCCCGGGCTGTCCCATCTCCCCCCACAAAGACAAGGAGATCTGGCTGAGCAGCTTTGGCGGCATCCAGGAAGGCTTCCGTATCGGACTTTTGAGTCTCCAGGGCTTCCTTTCCGCTCGGTTCATAGATGACCTCATAGTCGAGGCCTGCTGCCTTGGCCGCATTTTCACCCATAGCACCAGCAGCCACCAGGAGCTTCACAGGCGCGTCAACTTCTGCCAAGTGTTGGAGGGCCTTGCCTGCTTTGACCTCCGCTTCCGGTTGGGCGCCCAAGTCTAGGGCCCGCTGCAAGATATCGGCCCCATCCGTCCCCTTCAAGCCAGCCCGACCACCCATACCGGCAATCGGGTTAATTAATAATGCCATTGTTTTCATCCCATCACTCCTCTTAAATATGTTAGCGTTTTCATTATAACATTTCTATGAAAAGAGAGCCAGGAAAATGTTGGGAGACATCAGCTTTTGCAAGGCTTCCCTCTGCTGGGGAAAGGAGGATAGCGAATGGCTCCCCTATTCGAAACTAGACAAACATACACCTTCCAAGAGCACCTCTATATATTAGAAAATCTCTAAAAAATTGATTTCATTTTCAAAAATAAAAAAATTAGCCAGGCTAAACGCTGCCTGGCTAATTTATTCATCTATGATTGAGGGAGGTAAGTGCTCGCTCTCATCCCCTAGTCGGATCGGCCTAGCAATCCACACTCGGAGGGCCTGTTTGTGTGTTGCTTGCTATCAACCCACACTTGAAGCCTCTGTTTGTGTGCTGCTTGCTATCAACCCACACTTGAAGCCTCTGTTTGTGTGTTGGCTGCTATCAATCCACACTTGAAGCCTTTATTTGAGTGTTGGACAGCGTCAACCCACACTCAAAGAACCGGTTTGAGTGTTAATTTCTTGTTCGAAATGCCCCGCGCGCCCTCACACCCTTTAGTCGGGTTCGACTTGGCAGACTCGGAATGATTTCACAAGTCAGAAACGAGCGAATCCTTCGCTCTTTTCTGACTTGCTCCAATCATCCGAGTCTAAGCGCCAAGTCTCACACCCTATCTTAATAATAATGTCCGTGGCGGTAGTCCCAGCTGTTGAAGTGGTCGGCTAGGATTTGGAGGATGCGGTCGTTGTAGACGCCTTTACGGATGAGGATTGGAGCTGGGGTGACGTCACGTTCGCCGTGTTGTTCAGGCACCAGTTCGCCGGATTCGTCTTCAACGAAGGAGACCATGACCCCTTGTTCGTAGCGGGTATTTTCGTCCTTGTTGGGTTGGATGGAGGCTACATAGTCATCGGCTTCGATGATCAGGTCGGCTTCCTGTTCGATTTCTTCCCCGATGCCTTCAACGACGCCGCGGTTCCCTTTACCTGAAGGATTGGCAGAGGAAGCGAACATCAGGCGGCCTTCGCGTTCCCAGAGTTCATGGGCGATTTGTTCCCCTGGTACCCCGAAGCGGATAACGAAGCAGCTGGTACCACGAACGTCCGTCGCTAATTCTTCAGACCCGTCTCCTGGCATGTATTTAGCCTTAGCCTCTTCTTGCCAAGGGAGGATGCAGCCCATCAAGATGTCTTCGTCCCAGCATTGTTGGTAGAAGGCTTCGATTTCAGGGGTCATCTTAGCTAGGCTCTTCAATTGTTCCATAGAACCGCAGAGGGTAACGCCTGGTTTGTTCCGTTTACGGTGTTTCACCGCGAATTTACGCTCCAAGCCTTCCTTGTCGCTAGTCCCGATAATGTAGCCCACCTTGGTCGGAGATACAATCATCCCACCTTGGCCTAAAAGAATATCAACGGCTTCCTGGTTTGTTTGGCCATCCCAATGTACTTTCTTTGTCTCTGTCATAGTAATCCTTCTTTCTATTATTTAAGCGTCGTATTTATGGTCATTCGCTGCTTCATAAGCGGCGATAGCATCTTCATGTTTCAAAGTTTCCGTAATATCGTCCAGACCTTGGAGGAACTTGTTCTTGATCTGATCATCGATGTCAAAATGCTTGTCCCCCAATGGTGAGTGGATAACTTGTGCTTCAAGATCGACTTCAATCTCTGTTTCAGAGCCGAGATCAGCCAGGCCTTGACGGTAGGCCTCGTCTTCAATGGCAACCGGCAGGAGCGAGTTCTTGGTACAGTTCATATAGAAGATATCCGAGAAGCTTCCTGCAATGACTACCTTGAAGCCGTATTGGCTGAGTCCCCAAACCGCGTGCTCACGCGAGGACCCACAGCCAAAGTTATCGCCAGCTACTAGGATACTGGCCCCTTTATATTCCTCTTGGTTGAGGATAAAGTCAGGGTTATCTGTCATCTCCTTGTCCAGGTAACGTTGCTCAAAGAAGATGAAGTCTTCATAACCGAACTTGGAGATCCGTTTGATAAAAGCTTTGGGCATGATCTGGTCGGTATCAATATTATCATTCATCATCGGCACGATACGGCCGGTGTGCTGTCTAATAGGTTCCATCGGGCACCTCGATTTCTGCGGGTTCAATTTGACGGACGTCAACAATCTTACCAGCAACAGCTGAGGCTGCGACAGTTGCTGGACTGGCCAGGTGGGTTCGAGCATGTTGGCCCATCCGGTGCTCATAGTTTCGGTTAGAGGTCGACAAGACATGCTCGTAGGCTGGATAGCCGTCGGGATTCATCCCTAGGCAAGCCGAACAACCAGGTTCCCGCCATTCCAAGCCCGCCTCCCTAAAGATCTGGTCAATGCCGAGTCGCTCTGCTGCCTGCTTGACCCGTTTGGACCCAGGCACCACAATACCTGAAATATGATCGGCAACCTTATGGCCCTTGAGATACTTGGCGGCTTCTACCAAATCGGCGAGCCGGGAATTAGTACAGGAGCCAATGAAGATATGCTGGAGCGGAACATCTTGGTGGTACATGCCAGGTTTCTCATCCATGTAGGCATAGGCCCGTTCGTAGTCCGAATTGCCGTTAATTTCTGGATAGGGTTCATCGATAGCTACCCCCATCTCAGGGTTGGTTCCCCAGGTCACATAAGGCTTGAGGTCCGACACATCCAGGGAAATATAGGCGTCATACTGGGCATCAGGGTCCGTCTTCAGTTCTTTCCAGTCCGCAATAGCCGCTGCCATATTTTCTGGCGCATAGGGGCGGCCTTCTAACCAGTCAAAAGTCGTTTGGTCAGGCGCCATCATGCCCATCTTAGCCCCGAATTCAATGCTCATATTGCAAATCGTCATCCGGGCTTCCATGGTTAGATTTTCAATGGTTTCTCCGAAGTATTCTACCGCATAACCGGTCCCAAAGCCTGAGCCATAACTGGCAATTAATTTCAAAATAATATCTTTGGCATAGGTTCCGTGGGGCAGCTTGCCGGTGATCTCAACCCCCAATTTCTTAGGTTTGGTCTGCCAGATGCTCTGGGTAGCGAGAACGTGTTCCACTTCTGATGAACCAATCCCAAAGGCTATAGCACCGAAAGCACCATGGGTCGCTGTATGGGAGTCCCCACAGACAATGGTCCGTCCCGGTTGACTAGCACCGAGTTCCGGTCCAATCATATGAACAATCCCCTGGCCGTCCGAACCGATATCGTTCAGCTCAATGCCGAAGTCCTCACAGTTCTTGCGCAGGGCATCAATCTGTTGACGGCTGATTTCATCTTGTATATTAAAAACATCCTTGGTTGGTACATTGTGATCAATCGTCGCAACGGTCCGGTCTGGGCGTCGGACTGGCCGTCCTTGTTCGCGCAAGGATTCAAAACCTTGAGGCGTGGTCACCTCGTGGATCATATGCAGGTCCACATAGAGGAGTTGGGACCCGCCTTCTTCGCCGGCTAGGACGTGGCGGTCCCAAACTTTATCAAAGAGTGTTTTTCCCATTTTTTTATTTGGCTCCTTTCATCAAGTCTAACAAGGCTTGGGTAAAGGCTGTCGTACTGGCTTCACCCCCTAAATCCTTGGTTTTTATTCCTTTAGCCATTAATTCTTCTGCTGAAGCTTCCACAAAGTCCGCTGCCTCATTGAAAACAAAGCTCTGTCTGAGCATCATAGTCACACTGAGGATCATGGACATGGGGTTGGCAATATTTTGCCCCGCAATATCAGGTGCTGAGCCGTGGATAGGTTCATAGAGCGATGGCCCCACTGTGCCGTGGCTAGCCGAGGCCTGCATGCCCAGGGATCCTGAGAGAACCGAGGCTTCGTCGGATAAGATATCCCCAAAGAGGTTCTCGGTTAAGACTACATCGAAGTCCTGGGGTTGGGTCACAATCTTCATCGATGCTGCATCGACGTAGAGGTGGTTGACCTCAACATCCGGATAGTCCGCCTTGATGGCTTCAACCGTATGGCGCCACAAGCGGCTAGAGGCTAAGACATTAGCCTTGTCAACGCTGGTTAATTTCCCGCGCCGGCTCTGGGCCAATTCGAAGGCTTTGCGGGCGATCCGCTCCACTTCCTCCCGGCGGTAAGGCATGAGGTCAGAAGCATAGTCCGTTCCTTCCACTTTGTCACCGAAATAGGCCCCGCCCGTTAATTCTCTAACCACGACAAAGTCTGTCCCAATTACCCGATCAGCCTTTAATGGCGAGAGGTCGGCTAAAGAAGCCCCCACCTTAACTGGCCGGTAGTTGGCGAAGAGGCCCAAGTCCTTGCGCATGGCTAAGAGTCCAGCTTCAGGGGTCACTTCGCAGTGCTCATACTGGGGTGCTCCAATGGCCCCTAAGAGAATGGCATCCGCTTGGTGGAGGGCTTCTTGGGTAGCCTTTGGATAAGGATGGCCGCAAGCGTCGATCCCAGCCCCACCAAAGGGCTGAGGATCAAGGTCAAAGTGATAGCCGTAGCGGTCGGCCACCGCATCGAGAACCGCCAAACCGCTGGCCATGATCTCTTCGCCGATGCCATCCCCAGCCAGGACAACAATCTTCTTGGTATCAGTCATCGGCTAGGCCTCCTTTGTGTCTTGATCAGCTTTCAGTTTACCGCAGGCTTGGACATAGGCCATAGCCGAAGCGGTAACCACATCGTAGTCGATCCCACTCCCGTTATACTGGGTCCCGTCTTCATTGGCAACAGCCACGTGGACTTCAGCCTGGGCATCGATCCCACCGGTCAGAGCTTCTAAGCGGTAGTCGGTCAAGTGGGAATTGGCCTGCATGATGTCATCCACCGTATTGAAAATGGCTTCGATCGGGCCCTTGCCCATGCCTTGGCCGGTTACCACTTCGGCATCTTCTTTGTTTTCCTTGATTTGGATCACAGTCGATGGAATGCCATTGGTCCCGGTCATCAATTGGAGGCTAACCAGTTTGTAGTCAGCGGCTTGTTCATCTTCGTGGCCGAGCACGAGATAACGAATGTCTTCATTTGATACCTGCTTCTTCTTATCAGCTAGGACCTTGAACTTAGCAAAGGCAGACTTGATGTCTTCTTCGGATAAGTCGAAGCCCAAATCTTCTAGGCGCTTACTGAAGGCATGGCGGCCGGAGAGTTTACCCAGTGGCAAGGCATTGGTTTGAACCCCCACCATTTGAGGCGTAATAATTTCATACGTTGAGGCATTCTTGAGGACACCGTCTTGGTGGATACCGGACTCATGGGCGAAGGCATTGTCCCCGATAATTGGCTTGTTACGAGGGACTGGCATCCCGGACAAGTGGGAGACCAGGTCAGACAAGCGCTTGGTCTGTTCCAGGTTGATATGGCTGGTGCATTGGTAGTGGTCTTCCCGGATTCTTAAGGCCGTCGCTACTTCTTCCAAGGCTGTATTCCCAGCCCGTTCGCCAATCCCATTGATGGTTCCTTCCACCCGGGTGGCCCCGTTCTCAATGGCAGCTAAGGCATTGGCTGTTGCCATGCCCAAGTCATTGTGGCAGTGGCAGGAGAACATCACGTCATCGAATTTGGGACATTCTTTTTGAAGGTGTTGGAAGATCTGAGCCATTTCTTCAGGATTGGTGTAGCCGGTAGTGTCTGGGATATTAATAATGCTTGCCCCGGCGTCAATGGCTGTATTGACGGCTTCGGCTAAGAAGTCCAGCTCAGTCCGCGTCGCATCTTCCGGTGAGAATTGCACACTTTCGAAATATTGTTTGGCATAGCGGACATGGTGGTCAATATTTTCGAGGACCTCTTCCTTGGTCATCTTTAATTTAAATTCGCGGTGGATAGGGCTAGTGGCAAGGAAGACGTGGATGGAAGGTGACTTTGCATTCACTAAGGCATCACGGACCGCCTCGATATCCTTCTCCCGGCAGCGGGCCAGACCAACAGTCGTTGTGGACTCTAGGCTATCTGCAATAGCTTTCACGGCTTCGAAGTCACCAGGACTTGAGATGGGGAAGCCGGCTTCAATGGCATCAATGCCCCACTCTTCTAATTGTTTAGCGATACGAACTTTTTCTTGGGTATTGAAGTTAACGCCTGGCGTCTGTTCCCCATCACGGAGGGTTGTATCAAAAAAATCAATCTGTTTCATTCGTCTCTTCCTTTCCACATTTTTGGAATTCATCACTTCAAAAGAAAAGGCACCTTGTTACGGAACAAGGTGCCTACCACCTGCTCCCTTTGTTGTACGCAAATTAGGACGCAGATGTTAGTTTAAGAACCACATATGCGCCTGCTAGCATAATAATAAGAGAGCAAGATGACGGAAATCGTTACAACAAGGATAGTTGCTGGTCATTGGCATGTTAGTTTGCGAAGTCATAAAGTCCATTGTCCTTACTCCCTTTCTGTGATTTCTTAATGCATGTTTTAATCTTAATCTAATCTGATCGAATTGTCAAACTATTTTGCCGGAAAAATTAAGTTTTT
The DNA here is from genome assembly GCF_030230715.1 of Aerococcus sp. UMB1112A. NCBI lineage: Bacteria > Bacillati > Bacillota > Bacilli > Lactobacillales > Aerococcaceae > Aerococcus > Aerococcus sp. UMB1112A. The sequence continues at coordinate 132,109 of NZ_JASPDS010000004.1, forward strand.
TTGAAATGATTTTAATCTTTGGGTTGTAAAGCTTTTAAAGCTGTGCTGATGAGCATCCGTTACGCTTTTGAATTTGGTCCTTGAATTATAGAGGATCAAGAACGGCTAGCACCGTTTTGTACTATATCGGTAAGTCGCTTACGCTCTAACGGCTATAGCAGCACCGGCTCGAGTCCTAGTGGTCTCTCGACTAGCAAGACTCAAACGGCTAGTACGGCTAAAAAATAGCCTACTAGCCGTAATTCGCTTTGCTTGCTTAGACGTGGCTAAGGACCAACTTCAACGCTCCACTCCTGCTCATAGATGCATTGCTGAACAAATTCTATTAAAAAATTAAATTATGCTGGGAAATGTAGAATGGTTATAAAAAAGATTAGAAGCTGAATTTCAAAGCTTTCTTTTAAACTTGCTTGGTCATAGATTTTAGAAGTGGCTACTTGCTAAGGAGTCTCTCATTTGAAAGTTGGAGAGCGGCTACTTGCTAATGAGGCCCTCGTTTGAAAGTTGAAGAGCGGCTACTTGCTAATGAGGCCCTCGTTTGAAAGTTGAAGAGCGGCTACTTGCTAATGAAGCCCTCGTTTGAAAGTTGAAGAAGGGCTACTTGCTAATGAGGCCCTTATTTGAAAGTTGAAGAGCTTTAGAAAAGAGAAACGTAAATTTATCACATAAAAAGCTTGAGACAAAAGCTCAAGCTCTCAGCATAATAATAAATTTGTTAAATATGTAAGACAGTAGACTTTTCTAAGCTAAGCACTCCCTCGCACCCTCTAGTTAGGTTCGCAAGAGCAGCTTTGGAATGCTTTCACAAGTTGGAAACGTGCAAGTGTAATTTGCCCTTATTCCAACTTACTCCAAGCATCCAAAGCTAAATGCTCTTGCTCACACCCTTAGTCGGGTTCGCAAAGGCAGAAGCTTCTCCACTTCACACGAGCGAAACGTGCAAGCTGAGCTTGCCCTTTTTCGTTCGTGCTCCAGTGGTAAGCTTCTAACCGCCTTTGCTCACACCCTCCTTTAATAATTGTTATCCCAGAGTTTCATCAGGGCCTGGGTGCCGGCGTCTTGGTAGCCTTTGTCGGCTAGGCGTTGGTAGAAGTCGTAGGCCATTTGGCAGGCGGGGAGGTCAATTCCCATGCGATCAGCTTCGGCTAGGGCAATGCCCAGGTCTTTGATGAAGTGTTTGACAAAGAAACCTGGGCTGTAGTCGCCCTTAACGATCCGTGGGCCATAGGAAGTCAGGGAGAAGTTCCCAGCGGCGCCAGAAGATAGGGTGTCAATGACCTGGTTGACATCGAGTCCTGCCGTTTTGGCATAGACCAGGGTTTCCATGACGCCTAACATGGTCGCAGAAATCATGATTTGATTGGCCATCTTGGCATGCTGGCCGGCACCTGCTTGGCCAAAATACTGGACGCTGGCACAGAAAGTGTCTAAGACAGGACGGATTTTATCTGCACTAGCTTGGTCGCCCGCTAAAAGGCAGGTCAAACGACCCTCGCGCGCCCCGACATCGCCACCCGTTACAGGCCCATCCAGAACTTGGACGCCCTTGTCTTGGCCAACTTGGGCTAATTCCTGGGCCAGGGCCGGGGTCGAAGTGGTCATATCGACAAAAACCTGCCCCTGGCGTGCCCCCGCAAAGAGACCCTGGTCGCCGAGATAGACCTCACGCACATCATCAGGATAGCCAACAATGCTTAAGACTAAATCCACCTGGCCAGCGAGGGCTTCAGGTGAATCACACCAATGTGCTCCCGAAGCGACCAGGTCATCTGCCTTGGCCTTGGTGCGATTATAGACAAAGAGTTCATAGCCTGCTTCAAGGATGTGCCGGGCCATGGATTGTCCCATCACACCCAAACCAATAAATCCAACTTTCATCTGTCATCTTCCTCCTTTTCCTGACCGAGCACCAAGGGACGTTTGAGGAGCCAGTCACACTGGACCTCTTCCCCCATCACAAAAGCGTGCTCGGAAAAACGTTCAAAACCATACTTCCTATAGAAGGCCTGGGCCCTTAGATTATGCTCCCAAACCCCCAGCCAAATATAGGGGCAGTCCCAGCCCCCTGCCTTGACTAGGGCAAAATCCATGAGTACAGAACCGAGACCTCTCCCCTGGTATCCCGGACGAATATAGAGGCGTTCGACCTCTAGCCAGTCTCGGGGTTGTTCTTCCGACTGCTGACCGCCGCGATTGACTTTGATATAGCCCAAGACCATGTCCCCTTCTTTAAGATAATAGAAGTAAGAGTCTTCCTCTGACAATTCCTGGACCAATCGCTCTGGCGCATAAGCGGTCTCTAAGTAAGCCGCCATATCCTCATCCGAACACGTTCCCTCAAAGGTCGCTAGGTAACACTCGCGACTCAGTCCAGACAAGCGCCTCGCTTCCTCAACAGGGATCGCTTCAATACTCAACTCTGCCATCCATCTCCCCCTCTCCATAAAGTCTGCTTAGTCCTATTGTGGCAGATTGGCCTCTGAAAATAAAGAAAAAGCAGCTTCCAGGGCTGCTTTTTCAAAGAACGATACATTTACTTGGTCAGCTTATCAATCAGGCCGCCCAAGAGACCGCCGTCGTCATCTTGACTGGCTTCTTTCTTAGCAGCTTGGTCCTTTTCATCGACGGTGACATTGTCGATAACCTTACCCAAGAGGCTATCATCTTCGGTCTGATTCTCATCCACCGTTACGGCATCGAGGACCCGTTCTAGGAGGCTGCCTCCTTCTTGGCGGGCCTGACCCTCTACTTCGCGGGAGGCCTGGTCGACTTCCTGACCCAGGTCTTCCTCAGCTACATTATTAGACTTCCGGCGGTGGGCCAAGTACATGAGAACCATGGGCGCTAGGACAATCAGGGTCCGCTTAACAGAAGCTGTATCCATATTCAAAGCCTGGGCGATCTTATCGATGATCCCCTCTTTCTCATTTTGGTCCTTGAAGACATGGTTGAGGATCTTGTCGCCGTCCTCCTGGTCCACCTGCTCGGCTGCCTGATCGATGGATTCGAACTGGTCGGCCTTGTCGTGATCGTTTAGGGCCTGGTTGAGCGAGTCAATCCCCGACTGGTCCTGGCTGTTGCGGTTGATCGCCTTCATAATCATCGGCAAGCCCAGCGTCATGATCTTCCCAAAGTCCGCTGAAGAAACATTGGCTTGCTTGGCTAAGGAGTCATTGGACTGGCCGCCCTGACCCGTCAACATCCCAATTAAATTGCCTGCTTGGTCAAATAAACCCATTGCACACACGTCCTTTCTTTTTTCCTTTATTATAAGTCAAAAAAATAGCGCTACCAAACAAAAAGCACCAGGGTGTGAGAGGATGCGGGAGAAAGGGAGCTCTGGAGTAAAAGGCTAGAGAAGCTCAGAGAGCTTCGACAGCCTTTTGCGAAGAGGAGCCCTTTCTGCATCCTCGAACCCGACTAGAACAGGGTGTGAGCAAAGGCGGTTAGAAAGGGATGACTGGAGGCAAAAGGGATAAGAGCGGCTAGCAGCCGGTCGTTCCCTTTTGCTGAAGTCACTCCCTTTCTGCCTTTGCGAACCCGACTAGGGTGTGAGGGCGCGCGGTTAGCTTCCTTTCACTGGAGCCAAGAGCCAAAAAAGTACCAGGTCGTTCACCTGGCACTAAGAATTCTAACTATAAACTTCTTTTTTGAGAACCGCAATCTGTGGATAATTGCGCAATTGGCCCTTGAAGTCCAAGCCATAGCCCACTACAAACTTATCGGGAATCTCAAAACCAATCCAGTCAGCCTGGAAGTCCTTGGTCCGGCGAGCCGGTTTGTCCAGGAGGGAGACAGTCTTAATGGAAGCTGCCTGGCGACTCTCTAAGACCTGGTAAAGATAGGTCAGGGTCCGTCCCGTATCAATAATATCCTCCACAAAGATCACATGGCGGTCCTTGACTGGCTGGGAGAGGTCCTTAACAATCTTCACCTCACCGCTCGACTCGAAGCCATCCCCATAGCTCGACACATCCATAAAATCGATCTCCAGGAGAATATCCATCTCCTTCATCAGGTCCGCCATAAAGGGCATGCCCCCCTTGAGGACACAGACCAAGAGCGGATTCTTATCCTGGTAGTCCTTTGCAATTTCATCCGCCAATTCCTTAATCCGAACCTGCAAGTCTTCCTTAGAAACTAAAATTTCTTCCATTAATTCATCCATGATTTGACACTCCCACTCCTTCAAATTGCTGCGCGGCCTTATCCAAAAGGCTTGAATACCCCTATTCTACCAGTAAAGGCACCGGCTTGGCAATTGCTGGTAAAAACATCCAATCTTGGACCAAGCCAGCAGAAGTCTTATAATAAGGAGAAAGAAAGGAGGATTCCAATGACCCTAATTGAACAAATCAACGCTTTCCGTGATGCGAGGGACTGGCGGCAGTTCCACAATGAGAAGGACCTGGCCCTATCCTTGGTTCTCGAAGCAAGTGAACTCTTAGAAATTTACCAATGGAAGACTGCGGAAGAAGGCAATCAAAATATCGAGGCCATCAAGGATGAGCTGGCCGATGTTCTCATCTACGCCCTCATGCTGGCGGACAACCTGGACCTCGACGTTAACGAACTCATCCCCCGCAAACTAGCTAAAAATGCTATCAAATATCCCGTCGACAAGAGCCGGGGGCAGAATAAAAAGTATACGGACTTATAATGTCAACCTTCCGGGGCCTAAGACACAATTGGGGGCGGCGAGTGTGGCTTGACGACCAGCTAGCCACAATCCGGGTCTAGGAGTGTGGGTTGGCAACTACTAAGCCACATTCGGATCCTAGGAGTGTGGGTTGACAAGCGCCAACCCACATTTAGAAAGTAGGAGCGGGGATTGACGACCACTCCCCCACAATCAGAGCTTAAGAGTGTGGGTTACTGCCCCCCAGCTTCCCCTTTAGAAAAAGCCGGCGCGTCTCTGACGAGATGGTGCCGGCTTCTTTTTCTTTCAAGAATATAGGACTAAACGACTTTCTCCCACGCTATTCAAAACCTGCTCCAAAAGTCAGCCCTGGCGTCCACTTCACAAAGGATAATCAATCGTATAGCTACGATTGATCACCCTTTGCTCCAGTGGTCCAGGACTAAACGACTTTTCTCCCACGCTATTCTTCAAATTTAACCACTTGCATGCTAGTGACTTGGATGCCGCGACTGCGCAGGTCGAAGTAGAGGGCGTTTTGCATGATCATCTTGTTGACGGCAATCTTGTCGTAGGGAGTGAAGAATTGGATGTAGACATTCATGGACCGGTTGCCGTATTCGATCCGGATCTGGGGCTTAGTTGAGGCCTCCAAACCATCCATCTTGCGTTTGAAGAGGGCCAATTCTTCTTCCGTGCACTGCTCGAGGAAGCCCTCGTACTTCTCATAGGCCACCTTGGCGGTAATCTTCTTCACCTTTTCCAAGTCTTGGCCGTAATCAATAGGCACCATAACATCCACCACCACATAGGGGCTGTCGTGGTTGTAGTTATAGATGGCGTGCTCGAAGATCCAGCGGTTGGGTACCGAGATGTAGCGGCCGGTATGGGTCCGGGCCTTGGTCATGGTCCCCACTTCAGCCAGGTTAATCTGGAGAAAATCCAGGTCCACCACTTCGCCGGAGACGCCATTAATATCGATCACACTGCCCACTTCTAAAGGTGAGCGCAGGATAATATAGAGATAGGCCACCAGGTCCACCACCACATCCCGCGAGGCCAGGGTGAGGAAGGCCAGGATAATCAGGATGATGACCCCCAGGAGCTTGGCCTGGGAGAACCAGAGGCTGAGGATAAAAATAAAGGCGAAGAAGAAGACAATGAGTCGGCTAAAGCGGTTAATTCGCTGGGCCAGGTTTTCATTATCCGTTAGCTTAGGTAAGAGCCATTTGATCCCCTTCATGAGCAAGAAGGTCAACAAGATGGCAGCCAAGGAATAAAGGGCCTTCTCAATAAAGAGTTCAGAATCGAGTTGGTCACTGTTGAGGTATTCTAAGAAATGGTTCATAAGCGCCTCCTTTACTTGTTCACTTATTCCTATTCTAGCATAAGTCGCTCCCATATGACGGGATAGAAGCCCTTATTTTCCAGCATATTTTAATCTTTTCCTGAGCCCTTTTGTTTGTGAAATCTCTCCTTTTGTACTAGGATGGGGGTAGCAAAATATTAAGGAGGATGTATACGATGAAAGTTGTTGTTGTCGGAACGTCACATGCTGGTTACGAAATGGTTCAAACTTTGCTCAAGGCTGACCAGGATATTGAAATCGATCTCTATGAAAGTGGATCCACCATGTCCTTCCTATCTTGTGGGATTCAGTCTTACTTAGAAGACAAGTCCGATCACTTGGACGATCTTCATTATGCAACAGAAGACTCTTACAAGAAACAAGGTATTAACGCCTACACCAATAGTCAAGTAGTTGCGATTGATAGTGATGCCAAGGAAGTTACTGTTAAGGACGACCAAGGTGAACACCAGGTCAGCTATGACAAGCTCTTCTTAAGTCCTGGGGCTGTTCCGGTTGAACTCCCTATTGCAGGGACTGACCTCGACCACGTCTACTATCTCCGGGGCCGTGACTGGGCAGACCGCGTCAAAAAACGTATGGCAGAAGCCAAAGAAGCCGTTGTTGTAGGCGGCGGCTACATTGGGATTGAAGCGGCAGAAGCCTTCACCAAGGCTGGCATTAAGACCACTGTGATCGATAGCCAAGACCGCATCTTACCAACTTACTTGGACAAGGAATTCACCGAAGTCCTCGAAGCTCATGCAGCTGATAAAGGTCTCGACTTCCACGGCAATGAATGCGTCCAATCTGTCGAAGGCAAAGACGGCCAAGTTGCCAAAGTGATTACAGACAAGGGCGAATACCCCGCCGATACCGTTCTCTTCGCTGTTGGCGTTAAACCAAACACCGAATGGCTCAAGGGCACCCTGGAACTAGATGACAAAGGCTTCGTTAAAGTCAACGAATACCTGGAATCCTCTGTAAAAGATATCTATGTTGCCGGTGACGCCACCGAAATTCCATTCAACCCAACTGGTAAAGGCAAGGCCATTGCTCTCGCCAGCAATGCCCGCCGTCAAGCGGTTGCAGCTGCTCAAAACATTATCGCTGGGGAAAACAAAGTCAAATCACCTAGCGTCAACGGTACCAGCGGCCTAGCCCTCTTCGACTACCACTTTGCGGCAACAGGCGTTAAGGACTGCGACAAGGCAGAAATTGATGGCGAAGTAGAAAGCCAATTCCTCCAAATTCCTGTCCTGCCTAAGTTCATGAAAGACGACCAAGAAGTCTTCATGAAGATCCATTACCGCAAAGACGACCACAAATTAGTCGGGGCACAAATCATGTCCACCATGAACTTAGCACGGGACATCAACACCCTATCCGTTGCCATCTCAGCCGGTTGGACACTTGAAGACCTCGCCTTAGCTGACTTCTTCTTCCAACCTGAATACGACAACACTTGGCACTACTTCAACCAAGTTGCCCAAGAAGCACTGGGTCAACGCTTCGGCAGCGACAAACAACTCTTTTAAAAAAGGGTGTGAGCAAAGGCGTTTAGAAAGGGATGACTGGAGGCAAAAGGGATAAGAACGGCTTTAGCCGGTCGTTCCCTTTTGCTGAAGTCACTCCCTTTCTGCCTTTGCGAACCCGACTAGAAAAGGGTGTGAGCAAGAGCGATTAGAAGTGGACCTCTGGAGCAAAGCAACAGAGAAGACTGAAAGGCTTCGGCGGCGCTTTGTGAAGAGGAGCCACTTCTGCGCGACCGAACCCGACTAAAAAAGGGTGAGAAGGCTGGCGGTTAGCTTTCGTTCACTGGAGCAAGTCACCAGAGCAGTCTGCAGGACTGCGGCGGAGACTTGTGAAGTGACACGAAAGCTGCCAGACTGAACCCGACTACAGGGTGAGAGCAAGAGCGATTAGAAGTGGAAAAGCTTCTAACTCTGCGCCCCAACTAAACAAACCACTTTAAAGCTAGGCCACCCGCCTAGCTTTTTTGCTTGCTTTTTGTTAGACTAAAGGCAAAAAAGGAGGACCCTATGTCCGAAATTAATGAAGTAACGTCCTGGATTTTTGATGAAGAAGTGCCTGTTCCAGATGACGTTCAAAAGATGTTAGTGCCCGGCGAAGAAGCCTTCCGCGCCTTTAAAACCATCCGTGATGTGGCTATCTTTACCAACAAGCGCCTGATCGTCCGCGATAGCCAGGGCCTAACTGGCAAGAAGATTGAAATCTACAGCCTCCCCTACCGCTCCATCACCATGTGGTCCACGGAGAACGCAGGCCGCCTCGACCTGACCTCTGAAATCGAACTCTGGACTCGGGCTGGCCATATCAAGATCAGCCTCGGCCGTAAGGTAGACGTCCGCGAATTCGACGACCTCTTGGCCCGTGTTTGTCTCTAATGAAACAAGAAAAAGTGTCGCCTCCCTCGACAAAAAGAGAAGGCGACACTTTTTTATTTTCATTAGCTACTAATGATTATAATATCGGCTTGGCACTGTTTTTATGGGCAGGAGTGAAGCGTTGAAATCGGAACGGATGCTCGCTAGCGCCATCTATTTCACCACTAAATCCTTCAGCTGTTTTTCCATTTCTTCCTGCTTTAAGCCAGCCTGGGTCAGGGCAGCGGCGTTGTAGGCCCCTTCGACGAAGGCGGTGTCATAGATGGTGATTTTTTTGTCGGACATTTCCTGGACCATTTCCAGGTTCATCTTGGCGGAACCCAGGTCATAGAAGGCATAGATCTGGTCGGCCTCAGCCTGGTCGATGGCGGTCTGGATCCGTTCGAAGGAGGTCCCAATCCCACCGTCTTCGAGGCCTGCTGCCTGGATGATCTCCACGTCCTTGGCCACTTCTTTTAAGAGGTCAACAAGCCCCTGGGCCAGGCCTTCCACATGAGAGACTAAAAGAATCGCACTAGTCATTAAGAACACCTGCTTCCACTAGGGCCTTGAGCCAGTAAGATGTGGACATGGCACCCGGGTCGATATAGCCAACTGACCGTTCGCCCACATAGGAGGCCCGACCTTTGCGGGCCTGCATGTCCTCTGTCGCTTGAACCCAGCCGTCAATTTGTTCGGCAGTCAAGTTGCCTTCTTGGAGGGCTTCCGCAGCGGGCAGCCAGACATCCAGCATGGTCTTGTCTCCTGCTTGAGCATGGCCGCGCTTGGCAATCCCATCAGCTGCTGCCTGGATCGCTCCTGCCCAGTTACCTTCTTGACTCTGCAGGGCCTTGGCCATCTCCAAAAAGGCCGTCCCGTAGAGCGGACCCGAAGCCCCGCCAACCTTGGACATCATGGCCATGGCTGCTGCCTTTAAGAGGTCCACCACTGAGGCGTCCTCCGCCTGGTCGTCCAGCTTCTCCTGGAGGGCATCCACGCCCCGCTTCATGTTACCACCATGGTCACCGTCCCCGATCGGCGTATCCAATTCGGACAGGTATTCTCTATTTTCCGTAACTTTTTGGCTAAAAAGGCTTAAAGCCTCGCGCACTGCTTGTTCTTGACTCATCAGTCTACCACCCTTCCACATCAACATCGGCTTGGAGTAAGTCCAGCCAGTCGTCTTCTAATTTTAAGAAAGTTAAGGAAATCCCTGCCATATCAATCGAGGTCATCAGGTTGCCGACCTTGGTAAAGGCAATGTCCAGGTCCTCAACTTCTAGAAGTTCCATCACATCATTTAAGAAAATGTACTGCTCCATCAGCGGCGTGGCCCCCATGCCGTTGACGAGGATGGCATAGCGGTCGCCGGCTTGCCAGTTGTTATAGGCCTTCAACTTCTCCAACATTTCTTGGGCCATAGCCCGGGAAGGCTGGAGTTTTTCGCGTTTGTAGCCCGGTTCACCGTGGATGCCGACCCCGAACTCGATCTCATCATCCGCCAGGTTGAAGCCCTGCTTGCCGGACTCTGGAACTGTCGCGCCAGACAAGGCCAGGCCAATGGAGGATAGATTAGCGACGACCCTCTGCCCCAATGCCTCTAGGTCTGCCAGGCTACCGCCTGATCGGGCAGCGGCGCCGAGAATCTTATGAACGAAGACAGTGCCAGCCACTCCGCGCTTGCCCTGGGTGAAGTCGGAATCTTCCACGGCAATGTCGTCATCCACGACCACCTTGGCGACCGGAATATCATCCATCTCTGCCATCTCCATGGCCATCTCGAAGTTCATGATGTCCCCCGAATAATTCTTGATCACCAGCATGACCCCCTGGCCCTGGTTGGCTTCCTGGATGGCCCGGTAGACCTGGTCGGAGGTCGGTGAGGTGAAGACCTGGCCGCAGACTGCCCCTGCCAGCATCCCATCTCCAATAAAGCTAGCGTGACTGGGCTCATGGCCACTGCCTCCACCGCTGATCACCGAAACTTGGTCTGGCAAGTACTTGGCTATCAGGATCCCTGTATCCTCAATCCGCTCGATCTTGGGATTGGCCAGAACCATGCCCGAGAGCATCTCATCGACCACATCAGACGCCTGGTTGATAATCTTTTTCATGATTGATCTTTCCTCCCTTTCATTCGATGCGCACATTCTTGTCCCCTCTAATTTACCATAAAAGCGGTTTCTTTTCTATTTTTTAATTCGCTTTATTTTGAGGGAACAACGCAACGGATGCTCACTAGTACAATTTGATAAAGAAAGCAAAAAACTCCCAGCCTAGAAGACTGGGAGATGTGCTGGTTAACTAAAAACATGGAAGAGATAGGAGCCTAAGAGAATGATCGCTGCGAAGCCGTTGTTCATCATATGGAGCAGGATGGCGTCCTTGATGTTGTTCCGCCGGCGATAGACCAAGTAGAGGGCCACCCCGATGATGATGTACATCACCGCCTCAACAATATTACTGGACAAGTGGTTGAGACCAAAAATTAGCGAACTCAAGACCAGGGGCCACCAGAAGCTTTCAGCCTTGAAGAAAAGATGCTGGAAAATGCCCCGGAAGACCAATTCTTCTAAAAACGGCACCGCAAAGCCCATCATGATAAAGAAGGCAATATTGGAAATAGGCGAGACCAAATCAGGATTACCGGAGAAGAGCATCTGGTCATTGGCCGATACCCCCGTCTCATAGACAGCTTGGTTGGCCATGGTCAATACCACCACCGCCACGCGGACCCCAATATAGTAGAGGAAGACAATTCCAATATCCTTCCATCCCAAGCGGTCGAAGTTGTCCTTGCCCTGGGCACGCTTGTAATAAAAGTTATAAAGAAAACGGTAAGTCACATAAGCAAAAACTAGAACTAAGAGGGTCAGCCCAGCTACTATTGGCCAGGAAAAACGATGGGAATTACCATTGACCACAAGCATCAAGCCCATAGGTAGGGTCCCCCAAATCATCAAGCCAATCCATTTCAAAATATCCAAGAAGCGCTGCCCCCAGCCTTTCTCTTCCGTCGTATATTCTTCAGTCATCATCACGACCTCCTTTAACTTTATTTTAACACAGGCAAAAAGCCCAACTCAATCAAAAAGGGAAAGCGGTTTAACCAGCGGGCCCTTTCCTCTCACAAGACTCACGCATGAAGCAGGCATCAGACTACTTTTTTGTAGAAAAATCAATTTGCTTTTTCTCTTAGCTAGAAAATCAAAAACTTTTACTCTTTTAGCTTAATAATTAACAATTTACTCATGAGCAAGAGTGAAGCGTTGAATTTGATTGTTAGCCATGAACAAGCAAGCGAAGCGAATTACGGAGCGTAGGCTTTAGCCGTACGGTCCGTTTAAGTCTCGCTAGGCGAGAGACCTTGGCTCGAGCCGGTGCCATGGCTCTTTAACAATCAAATTCAAAAGCGGAACGGATGCTCATCATTACAATTTGTATACCTATTACCATCCACCAAAAAGAAAAAGCAGCAAGCCAAGCCTGCTGCTTCAATATCTATCGAACTATTTACGACGGCGTTCAGCAATCCGAGCTGCTTTACCGTGACGATCGCGTAAGTAGTATAATTTCGCACGACGAACTTTACCTTGACGGATCACTTCGATTTGGTCAACACGTGGGGTATGAACTGGGAAAGTCCGTTCCACACCAACACCACTAGAAATCTTACGTACTGTGTAAGTTTCGCTGATGCCTTGGCCGCGGCGTTTGATAACAACACCTTCGAAGAGCTGGATACGTTCACGGTCACCTTCGACAACCTTAGCGTGGACACGAACGGTGTCACCAGGACGGAAGTCTGGGATGTCAGAACGTAATTGTTCGTTTGTGATAGCTTCAATTAATTTACTCATGTTTTTCTCCTTCCAACAAACACTCATAGCAGGCAAACCTACTAGCGGAATATCGTTTGATACGTGACAATTACTCACAAGTACATAGTCTAACAAATTCGAGTAGATTTGTAAAGGATTATTTGAGATTTTTTTGGACCCAAGCAAGAACTTCAGGGAAGTCCATGCAGACCTGGTCCACATAATCATCAACGCCTTCAAATTCGCGGTCCCGGTGGTTGAGCCAGACAGTATGGAAACCAGCTTCCTTGGCCGCCACCATATCGTGCTTGAAGTTATCGCCGAAGTAGACGCTCTCTTCAGGTCGGATGCCCATCCGCTGGCAGACCAAGTCAAAGATTTCGCGTTCAGGTTTGGCTACACCCACCTCTTCGGAAACTAAGATATAGTCTTCTGGAATCCAGTCCGTCAAGCCCATGGTTTCTACCTTGGCCCACTGCTTGGCGGTTTCCCCATTGGTAATCACGCCCATGGCCTGGTCTGCTGCCTTCAAGAGATCGAGGACTTGGCGCATGTCGTCTTGGAGATCCAGGTCCTTTTGGTAGCGCTGGTAGGCTTCTTGGAAGGCCCAACCTTCTTCACTGGAAATGTCAATCCTATCATCAGCCAGGGGCGACTGGATGCGCTTGATCTGCATCTGCTTGATGCCCTCGGGGTCGAAGGCAAGACCCGGGAACTCCGTATCCGAAATATAACGGCTCTTCTTATACCAGATAGGGGCCCGGTCCTGGTCCAAGTCGGGGAAGACCTCCGTCAAAGCCCGGCGGAAGGGATCCATCTGGTCGTAGAGGGTGTCATCAATATCAAAAATAAAATTCTTCAGCATAAGCTCTCCTTCTCAGTCGCTTGTCACGTCACACATCCCCTCCATTCTAACACATTTTGGGCCCTTCTCTGACGAATGAGAAAATTCTTAGCTGCTTCGTCAGAAATTTCGTTGGAACTGACTTTTATGTTGCTTATTAGTTGGGTTCAGGCTAGCAGAAATAGGTCTCTTGCTCCAGAGGTCTATTTCTCCCGCTAGCTTTCGCCCCCTTTGAGATTTTCTTCACTTTACAATAGTGTTTTCATGACAAAAATGGTAGAATACAGATGTACTTAATTTCTGAAGGGAGATTTTAAATTGGTTAAGACAATTATTGCCGGAAACTGGAAATTAAATAAGACTGCTGGTGAAGCGAAGAGCTTCATCGATGACTTGAAAGCACAAGTGGACGCTAATGTGGACGCTGATGTGGTTGTTATCCCACCTGCCCTCTTCGTGGCTGACGCTGTGGAACGCACTCAAGATTCTGCCCTTAAAGTGGGGGCCCAAAACTGCTACTCTGAAGATAGTGGAGCCTTCACAGGCGAAACCAGCCCTGCTGCCTTGAGCGACCTCGGTGTAGACTATGTGGTCCTCGGCCACTCTGAACGCCGCGAAATCTTCAAGGAAACCGACGAAGACATCAACGCTAAGGTGAAAGCTGCCCTCGACAACAAGTTAACCCCTATCCTCTGCGTGGGTGAAAGCTTGGAACAACGTGAAGCTGATGAATATATTGCCTTCATCACTGAACAATTAAAGGCTGCCCTCAAAGGTTTAGACGCTAATGACATCTCACAAGTTGTCTTCGCCTACGAACCAATCTGGGCTATCGGAACTGGTAAGACCGCTTCTGCCCAAGACGCAGAAGAAGTTTGTGCCGAAATCCGCCAAGTCATTGCTGAATTGACTTCTGAAGACGTGGCTAAAGAATCAAGCATTCTTTACGGCGGTTCTGTTAAAGCAGCTAACGCTAAAGAAATCCTCTCCCAAGACAACATCAACGGTGTCCTCGTTGGTGGCGCAAGTCTAGAAGTTGACAGCTTCACCGGGATTATTGATGCAGTTAAATAAGTTGACCTAAAATTTAAATAAAGATAGAGCCCCTAAGAGCCTGGCAGTGGCCAGCTTTTGGGGGCTTTTTTAATAATGGATTTTTAATACACAAAAAGGTGCTAGTAAATTCCTGTCGAATTCACTAACACCTTCACATTATAGGGTCAAGACGTCAAATCTTCCTTAGTCTATTTCGCTTAACATGAGTATGACTCATAACTTCCTAAGCTCGACCAACATATAGAGACCAATAGCTAATATTATATACTTGATAACCATATACACATTATCTGCTATATAACTGGGACCCGTAGAGTGCGCAATCAATGTGCCAAGTAGAACCATAAGAAGTCCCGTGTAAATATTCTTTTTTGTTTGATTTTTCATAGCTTACACCCTTTGTTAGTTAGTGACTAGTCAGTGAGCTCCATAAGCTGTTTTTAGTAACATAGCAACGAAAGTTGAGAACAATCATTAACTCTTATTATCTTACACATTTATTATATCAACAACCAAAAACGCTTTCAAATCGTTTGATCGACTTCTTTTAATTTAAGTTATAGGCTTAATAAGATTATTTGTTTTGTAAAGTTCCATTCAAACCTTTATCCTTACTCACCAGTAATAAATGTAATTTATAGCATTTTATACTTTTTCCGTAAGTTGATCACTTCAAAATTCTAATTGTTATCTATTGAAAGCGCTTATGTTTTCTTGTTAGAATGGAGGTGCAAGAGACAGTGAGTTTTTTAAGAGAGGAGCTGGCAAGTGATGAAGGACAACAAGACCATGCGCAATATCTTAATTTTTGTGGGCGGCTTAGTCGTCGGTATTCTGTTGAGCAGTCTCTTTAACGTCATGGCCCCCTTCTAGCCTATCATAAGCAATCAGGCCTCCTAACGGTATGCGTTGGGAGGCCTGTTTTTATTTGGGTTATTGTCGAGAGACTCACTAGTCACATTCTCTCAAGATAAAGAAGTAAAAAGTTAGGGCAATAATCACTGCTGGAAGAATAGCGATTAAATTGTAAGCCAAAAACTTCTGCAGGACAAAAACAAGAATATGACTGGCCGACGTGTCGAGCACATACTGGAAGTTCCCGGCCACCCCATCCACAATAATTGTGATCGCAAAGATAAGGCAATAGGCATAAAAGCCGTACTTCGCGCTCAACCGGCGCTTTCTTAACTGGTCATTCATTACAGGCCTCCTTTATTTAGTCATCACTAACTTAATCTTCCTTCTTACCATCATCCTTCAAGCCCATCCCGATTCCCGTACCGACTACAAGACTCAATCCAATACCAAGAGGCATACTGTCAATCGTCCACCCCAGGAACATGCCAACTATCATCGCTAAACCAAGCCAGAATCCAAAATTATCTTTCATACCTCTCCTCCCTCAATCGATAACCATACTTGAAAGATTGATATTTCTTAGCTTCTAAAGCTACTGTAAAGGTTTTAGCTTCCCCTGTCAATCAATATTGGTTTTATTTATTACAAATAGATCTAATTTATATATATATATATATATATAAGCAAAGGCTATTATATTTGCTGTCTTGAATTAATAAAAAAGAGTCAGCTCAAGGGCGACTCCATCAATCGATCGTATCCAGCCAGTGCCCTAGACAAGATCACTGACCTTTTTTGTATATTTTAACCCTATTTCTTAGAAGCTTTATTCTTTTCTTTTGCCGCTCCCAAGGAAACGCCAATTGCTAGGCCGACTCCTATGCCAACAGCCATTTTATCTGTCACCAAACCAAAGATCGCCCCAAAAAACAAACCTAAACCAATCCACAAACCCATACTATCCTTCATAATCAGCCACCTCCATGGCAAAAACGATTCTGATTCACCTTACACTCCTACTGTAAACCTTTCCAAACCCTTCGTCAATTATAAATAAAAGCTCAATAACTCGCAGTAAATTAATAAGCACAAGCCACCATAACAACCACAATTTCATTTGCTCAAGTCAGATTTCATATAAACATTTAACGATCAAAGTCAAGATGGAACGCATGCTCACTAGCACAATCTCAAGCCAAATTAAAAAAGTCAGCTTAAAGCTGACCTTTATATCCCATAACATCTAATCGCATCTTGCGCAAGAGAGTACTAAGACTCAGGCTATTCATCCCCTTCAAAGCAACACCTAAAGAAGCTCCGATGATTAAACCAAAGCTTATTCCAATCCCGAGTCTACCTGTTAATACACCAATAACTACTCCAAAAATTAATCCTAAACCAATCCACAATTCCAAGTTATCCTTCATTACCACTCCTCCTTGACTTTAAAAGAATCATAAATCCATCTTATAAATTCACTTTAAAGCTTTTCAAGCTGCTCGTCAAATGTAATAAGAAGCAGATAAGAAAGCAAAGCAGATCCTCACCAGCACCATTCTATTTATCAATTACTCATATTACACGCATCTTTTTGATTTGGCAGCAATTCAATCGTGAGCAGAAGTGGAGCTTGAGTTTGATCGTTAGCCATGAAAAAGAAAGCGAAGCGAATTATGGAGAGTTGGCGCAAGCCTTACTCTCCGTTTGACTCTCGCTAGGCGAGAGACCAAGGCTCGAGCCGGTGCTATGCTTTAGCCGTTGGAGCTTTAGCGACTTACGGATAAAGTACAAGACGGCTTCAGCCGTGTTGATCCTTTAAACATTTAACGATCAAACTCAAGACGGAACGCATGCTCACCAGCACAATCCCAATCCAAGCCAAATTAAAAGAGCCAGCCCCCAAGGCCGACTCTTCCATTCACTCTATGCATTAATCAAAACATCCAGTCCTGCTGCCAATAAGCCCCCTAACATGGGGCCAATAATCGGCACCCAGGCATAGGACCACTGGCTAGCCCCCTTATGAGGGATGGGCAGGAAGCTGTGGGCCAGGCGGGGGCCAAAGTCCCGGGCCGGGTTGATGGCATAGCCAGTGGGGCCACCCAGGGAGACCCCGATGCTCACGATCAAGGCAGAGACTACAGCGGTACTGATTCCCGGTGCCATGTCGGTGTAGGCGAAGGCCATAATACCGTAGGCCAGGATGAAAGTCCCAATCACTTCCGCAATCACATTATCCAGGGGTGAATCGATAGCCGGTGCCGTAGCGAAGGTTCCCAGGATAGTATCTGGATCTTCGGTCTGGGCATAGTGGGGCCGGTAGAGGAGCCAGACGCCGACTGCGCCTAAAACAGCTCCCAGGACCTGGGCGATGGTATAGGCCAGGAAGGTCCCCCAACTGATTGCCCCTCTCAGGGCAAAGGCCAAGCTAACGGCTGGGTTGAGATGGGCTGGTCCCATGTGACCGGTGGCATAGGCGGCAATGGCGACGGCCAGGCCCCAGCCGATGGTGATGGTCAGCCAACCCGCGTCCTTGCCCTTGGTCCGGTCTAGGCTGACATTGGCCACCACCCCGTCCCCTAGGAGGACCAGGAAGGCCGTGCCGAGAAATTCTCCGAGTACATCTGTGGGCATGGTGGTCCCTCCTTACTTGGCCTTAAGCTGGGCCAGGTCGTTTTCTTCAATGGTGGCTTGTAATTGGTCCAGCTGAGCTTGTTTTTCTTCTGCTGTCCAATCATAGGCTGCTGCCATGATGTCTAAGACCGGTGCGATCATATGGTCCACTTCATCCCGCTTGAAAAGCAGGTAGTTGGTCCGGCGCAGGAAGTAGTCCACTGGGGTCAGGGTCATCTCATAAGCCATGGCATAGGCCAGCATGACATTTTCCTTGAGGGTTAAACGGTCATCCTTGTCGATTTGGTCGACCAATTGGAAGACTTGGGGAGCGTTGGACCCGTAGAGGGCAGCAATTTCATAGGCTTCCTCATTGGTCAAGCCGCGGCTAACGCCAATTTGGGCATAGGCTTCGAATTCGCGCTCGATATTGTCGGGGTTGATTTCCCCACCTGAGACTGGATAGGTCCGGGAGTTGATGGCTCGGAAGTGGCGGTCGAACTTGTCAGCCAGGATGCCGATAATCTTCTCCAGAGCACCGGCTGCCATCTTGCGGTAGTCGGTGATCTTGCCGCCAGCCAAAGTAATCAGGCCATTGTCATCAATGGAGAGGTCAGAACCCCGGGAGACTTCGGAAGGTTTCAATTGTTGTTCGGACAGGCTGCCTTCCAGGTTAGCCACGACGCCTTCGACTTGTTCGCGGGTCTGTTCCTCCTTGAGATAGGCTTGGACTGATTGGATCAATTGGTCGAAGCTGTCGTCGGTCAGCTTGCCGCTATCGCCCCCGTTGTAGTCGGAAGACGAGTTGCCAGCGAGAAGTGGCCGGAGCCCTGCCCAGGAGGATTCCACATCCTCTAGGCTAATGTCCGCATCTGGGAAGCGGCCGTTGACAGCTGCCAGGAGATAGTCCACGTCTTCTTGGGTGACTTGGGGGTGCTTGAGGTCGCCTTGGTAGTCGGTGTCGGTGGTTCCGAAGTAGGTCTTATTCTCTCTTGGAATGACAAAGATCATCCGGCCGTCATTGTGGCCGCTGTCGAAGTAGACGGGATGGTTGACCTTGAGCTTGGCGGAATCGATAACCAGGTGGACGCCCTTGGTAGGCCGCATTTGGTGGATGGCTTCTTGGTCCGACCGGTCTAAGTTCCGGGTCTTATCGGACCATGGCCCTGTCGTATTGATGACCACCCGTGCCTTGATCTCGAATTCTTGGTCGGTCAAACGATCCAAGGCGCGGACACCAGTAATTTCGCCGGCTTCATTATAAGTATAACCCACTGCTTGGACCCGGCTGGCGACTAGGGCACCGTCGTCTTGGGCCCGCTTAATGTTTTCGATCACGAGACGGATGTCGCTGTTGTTGAAGTCGAGGTAGCGGCCCCCACCCAGTAAGCCTTCTGCTTTAAGGGCAGGTTCTTCAGCCAGGACTTCTTCCTTGGAGAGGACCTTGTTGGCATAAGGCGAGGTCTGGATACCTGCCAGGAGGTCGTAGAGGTCCATGGCCACTTTGAGCCGGAAGAGGTTGAAGGTTGCCCCTTCTTCATCATAGACTGGCAAAATCATGGGGTCGGGCTTAGGAATGTGGGGAGCGATCTGTTGGACCACGGCCCTTTCCTTGACGGTATCGGATACAACTTCCACGTCGAAGTGTTTGAGGTAGCGGATCCCCCCGTGGACGAGCTTGGTCGACCGGCTGGAAGTTCCTTCAGCGAAGTCCTGCATCTCAATCAGACCGGTTTCTAGGCCTGACGCGGCCGCTTGGAGGGCGACACCGGCCCCGGTAATCCCCCCACCGATCACGAGCAAGTCAAGTTCCCGGTCCTGCATCTTTTGAATGGCTTGTTGACGGCTTTGGTATGAAAATTTCATGGTTTATCCTCCTCTAAAGATTATCCTACGCTTCATCACTTGTATCGGCAAAGACCTGGGTGGCTTTAACAGCCCGGGTCCAGCCCTTGTAGAGTTGTTCCTTGCGGGCATTGTTCATGGATGGGTTGAAGGCTTGGTCGACCGCATTGAGGGTCTTCAGTTCCTCCAGATCTTCCCAGTAGCCCACTGCCAGACCTGCCAGGAAGGCCGCACCCAGGGCCGTGGTTTCCAGGTTTTGGGCCCGGGCAATCTCAATCCCTAAGATATCGGCTTGGAACTGCATGAGGTAGTTGTTCATGGCCGCCCCACCGTCCACCTTGAGGACATTGATGGGCATGCCCGTGTCCTTCTCCATGGTATCGATAATGTCTCGGGTCTGGTAGGCCAAAGACTGGAGGGTCGCCTTGACGAAGTCCTCCCGGCTAGTTCCCCGGGTCAGGCCAAAGACTGAGCCCCGGGCATCAGAATTCCAGTAAGGGGCGCCCAGGCCGGTAAAGGCAGGGACTACATAGACCTCATCCTCACTGGTGGAGGCTTGGGCCAGGTCCTCGGATTCCGGCGAGGACTGGATCAGCCGCATCCCATCCCGCAGCCACTGGATGGCAGACCCTGCCACGAAGATGGACCCCTCTAAGGCATAGTGGATCTTGCCATCGATCCCATAAGCTATGGTCGTGATCAGGCGGTTGTCCGAGAGCTGGAAGTCTTCACCGGTATTCATAATAATGAAGGCCCCGGTCCCGTATGTGTTCTTGACCATCCCAGGCTCAAAAGCAAGCTGGCCGAAGAGGGCAGCCTGCTGGTCCCCCGCCATTCCAGCGATAGGAACTTCCGCCCCGTAGAAGTGGAAGGGAATGGTGTGGCCGTAGACCTCGGAATTGGACTTGACTTCCGGCAGCATGCAGCGGGGGATATTGAGCAAGTCGAGAATTTCTTGGTCCCAGTCGAGTTCTTTCAGGTTAAAGAGCATGGTCCGGGCCGCATTGGAGTAATCGGTCACGTGGCACTTGCCATCGGTCAGCTTCCAGACAATCCAGGAATCAATGGTCCCGAAGAGGAGGTCGCCCTTCTCCGCGCGTTCCTGGGCCCCATCCACATGGTCTAAAATCCAGCGAATCTTGGTCGCGGAGAAGTAGGCGTCGATCACCAGGCCCGTCTTCTGGCGGATCATCTCCGTATGTCCCGCTGCCTTGAGCTGGTTGGCGATGGCTGCGGTCTGCCGAGACTGCCAGACAATGGCATTGTAGATAGGAAGCCCCGTCTCCTTGTCCCAGATGACGGTCGTTTCCCGCTGGTTGGTGATCCCAATCCCCTCAATTTGTTCGGGCTTGAGTCCGGACTCGATAAAGGCTCCGGCAATCACAGACTGGACGGAATTCCAGATCTGGTTAGCATTGTGCTCCACCCAGCCAGCATGGGGGAAGATTTGTTCGAATTCTTTTTGGTAGGAGCCCACATTCTCACCCTGGTGGTTGTAGATAATTGCCCGGGTGGACGTGGTGCCCTGGTCAATGGCCATAATATATTTTTCCATCTTAACCTCCTATTGTTCAAATAGAATTGGACTTGATTTCTAAGTTCTGTCTATATTATAGCGTTAGCGCTTACATAGATGGTCTTAACTTTTTTAGGATTTTGAAAAAAGCTGATAGTTCCTATGGAGTTGCTTTATTAATCCTGCTGGTGAGCATGCGTTCCGTCTTGAAAGTGATCGTTAAAGAGCCGTGGCACCGGTTCGGGCCAAGGTCCCTCACCTAGCATTCTTCAAACGGCTAGTAAGGCTATCGCCAACTAGCCGTAATTCATAATGCTTGCTTTTTCACGGCTAACGACCCCTTTCAAGCTCCACTCCTGCTCACAAATAGATGGCAAAATATAATCTTTGCTTGTTTAAAAATAGAGATAAATTTTTAAAAATTAGACGATGAAAATTTGAGGTGTACTTGGGCTTCAGAGACTGGGATTAATCCTTTTCGCATAGTCTTAGTCTAATGGGTTGAGAATATAATTTTTGTGGTCTTTTTTCATTTTTGTTAGGGTGAGGATGTAGCTAAGCCCAGAGATTAATTGCTTTGAGGAATGATTTGTTTATGGAAAAATACAAAAAAATTTCGTTTTGGTTAATTGTCAGTATTTTTACAATCGATCATTTTATTCGATTATTTATTAACCCGAACTGGGGACAAGCGATTCGAGATGTCACAAGTTCCTTCCCCCTAGTCTTAAAAATTATAATTAGCCTATTATTTATTATCTTACTTGTTTGGCTATTTCCTTACAAGAAACATGACTAGCAAAGGAGTGATTACTCTTGAAAGATACCCTACAGATGATAGCGATTCTTGTCTTGATTATCTCTAATTACTTGACGATTAAACGCTGCCACGATTTACAAAGGAAGCTTGATGCTCAGAATAAGCCAAAAGGATGAGGTCCAAGTTTGGGCATCATCCTTTTTCTTTTCTTATTTTCCTAGCCAAACGCACCTCTTAAGGTGCAACTTTTTGCTGGAAGACCTGTTTGAGGGATTTGAGGTCGTAGGGGGTTAAGGGCTGGTCGAGGTAATAGCTGGTTTGGGGATTGTCGTCGGCTTGGCGGTAGTCACTGATGAGGAAGTCGTAGGCCATGCCTTCCTGGTAGGGGTCCAGACTGAGCCGGCGGTGGATTTCAAGCTGTTGGCGTAATTCCAACATGGTCTTTCGATCCAGGTTGGTCAAGGGATCCAGGCGGACAGCGACTTGGTAGACGGCTTCTTCTCTCAGATCGAGCGTCTCCAGGGTCTGGCCCCACTTCCACTGGACCCAGGTCAGGAGGTCGCCTCGGTCATCTAGGCTGATGGGCAGGGTCTTGGGCACGACTTGGGCTAGGAGGTCCCGGGCAGCCTGGGCATAAGGACTGTTCGCATCAGGCAGAGGCCCTTGGAGGAGGGCACCCCGGAAGTAGCTGAGGGCCGAATGGGACTGGCCGGCTTCATAGACGATCCGGGCCTTTTCTCGCTTGTCCAGGGCTTGGTGCTGGTTGAGTAGGCGGACGGTCTGGCTGGTGGCTGCCATGATGGGGCCGCCGTAGCCCAGGAATTGTTCGTTGACGCTGGGTGAGAGCAGGTAGTGGGAGCTGAGGAAGAGGACATGGCTGACCAGGTCGCCCTCTTGGAAGTCGCGGGCCAGGTGGGACTGGTAGCGGAGGAGGTGCTGGCGGGCCCGCTGGTAGAAGGGACGGTCCTGGAGGTCGGCAGTCAGCTGGTAGAGAGCGCCATAATCGCGGTCATTGAAGCGAGCCAGGCGCTGGGTCACATAGAGCCAGAGAGCCAGCCGGTCTTCCCCGCGCGGCGTGAAGGTGCCCTTGTTAATCTTCTCAAAATAAGGCAGGTAGGCTTTGAGACCGTATTGCTTAATGAGCCCGTCCTTAGTTGCTGGCGGCAGGCTGCTTGTATAGAGCTGGTAGTAGAAGTAGAGGACCTGGTGGTGGGGGCCCTTGAGCCGGCCGTTTCTTATTTGCAGGCCAAATTCCTGGAGATCCTGGTTGAGCTGGGCCAGGTTTCGGTTGAGGGTGGCTTCAGAAACGAGGAGCTGGTCGGCCAGTTGGTTAATGGCGAATTCTCCCTTCTCAAATAAGTAGTCTAAGACCTGGTACTTGATGCTATCCTGGAGAAAATAGGCCAGAATCTCTTCTTGGGATAGGTGCTGGTCCAGCCAGAGATTGACCTGGTCGTCCTGCCAGTCCAAGCGCCAATCCATCTCCCCTGCTTGGCCGGCTTCCTGGATAGCACGCAGGTACTTGTCTAGGGTAGCTTGGGAGAGGTCGACCTGGTCTTTGAGCGTCTTAATCGGCAGGGGGCCAGCTTGCTGGATGAGCTGGTGGACGACTTGGTAGGTCGCAGCCTGGCTGCGTTCCATCAATTGACTAATCTGCATGGTCGCCCTCCTCTCCGTCTAAGATTCGGCGCCGACTCCGCCAGTGTTGACCGATGGCCTGGAACCAGTCCGGATCGATCAAGGCCTGGCGCCCCTGGTAGAGATTGGCTTGAAGGCTCAGGAAGTGGTCGGTCAGTCCCGCCTGGAGGGCTGTTGCCATCAAGACCAGGACCATTTGACCCGTCGATTGGTCGGATAGGCAGGCTTGGAGGCCCAAGATTTTGCCCGTGGCTTGTTCACTAATGATCTGGATAGCCAGCCCGTCACTCTCATAGCGGGTCAGGCAATAGGCCAGGTCCTGGTAGTCCGCCTCGGTCTGGCTGATCCCACCGGTAAAATAAATCTTCTGGTCCAAGGTCAAGGCCTCAGTCCTCTGAGAAACCGGCACTGGATAGCGAGCTGCCTCCAAGTTCAAGGCGGCTAGCCGCCCTGTCTGCTTGGCATGGCTGACCAGGGGCAGGTAGGTCTGAGACTTCTCCGGACCCAATGGCAGGCGGACCAGGTCCCCACAGGCAAAGACACCAGGAGCTGAAGTCCGCAAGTAGGCATCTACCCAGATGGTCCCGTCCGGGTTAAGGACAAGCTGGTCCTGGACAAGTTCTGTCCGCGGCGCCAAGTTGATAGCAAAGTGAACCGCATCTGCCAGGTAGGTCGCCTGCTGGGTCTGGACCTGGACGCCGCTCGTGTCCGCTTCAAAAGTTTGGTAGGTCGCCTGGCAGTGGACCTGGACGCCCAGCTGGATGAGCTGGTCTTGGAGCCGGTCGCCCAGCCAGGGGTCAAAGAGCTTGTAGGCCAGATAGGGGCCAGCCTCGATTAAAGTTACTTGCTTACCCAGCTGGCGGTAGAGGACGGCAGCCTCAATGCCGATAGGACCGCCCCCAACCACTAGAATATGGTCCACTTGCTTAATAATTTTCTGACTCTGTTGGCTGGTCGCACGGTCCTTGGTCCGGATCAAACGCTGGGCCTGGTCGGAGCTCAAATCTTTAGGATAGACCTGGCTGCCCATAGCTAAGACCAGGTAGTCATAAGGCTGCTGGGATACTTTTCCGTCCTCCTGGTAAGTTATGGTCCGGTCCTCGACCTGGATCGCCTGGACTGGCGCTTGCAAGTGGCAGTCAATCTTCTGTAACTCAAGCTGGCCAAGGCTGACGGTCGCTCCCTGGCTCAAGTCCGCCAAGTGACCCGTCAAGACCTCCCTCAAGCTGTTCGGGCTAAAGGCCAATTCCTCCCCAGCTTCAAAAAGCTTGACCTCCGCTTCCGGATACTCTTCCCGGCAGGTCAAAGCCGCCTCTAGCCCCGCAAAAGAGCCACCAATAATTACAATTTGCATGCTTGTCCCTCCTCTTGTCTTCAACTTGCTTCCTATTATAGAGAGCCAATTAGAGAAAAGCAAAAGAGATTGTAGCATTGACTCCCTTAGTTAGAAGCAAGGCAAGCCTAGTAGATAAAAAACCGGGCAAATTTACCCGGTTCCATACGGTTTATTCATTATTTTCTTCCTGGTCCGCCTGGATATCAGCCAACCAGATTTTTTCTTGGTTGGAGAGTTCGTAGTCCTCGAGCAGGTCGGGACGGCGTTCTAGGGTCCGACGCAGGGATTCTTTTTGCTTCCAGTCGGCGATCTTGGCGTGGTCGCCGCTCAGCAGAACATCGGGCACGGTCATACCATTGAATTCGCGCGGCCGGGTGTATTGGGGGTGCTCCAAGAGCCCGGTGGAGAAAGAATCTTCCACCACCGATTCGGCATTGCCGACAGCATCATCCAGGAGGCGGACGGTGGCGTCGATGACAGCCATGGCGCCCAATTCACCCCCAGTTAGGACAAAGTCGCCCAGGGAGATTTCATCCGTGACATAGTGGCGGATACGCTCGTCATAGCCCTCATAGTGGCCACAGATAAAGATCAAGTGGTCGGCCTGGGCCAAGGATTCGGCTTGAGACTGGTCGAAGGTCTTCCCAGCTGGATCCAAGAGAATGACCCGCTTGTCGGTGTCGGGATGGCTGGCCTTGATAGCCTCGAGGGCTTGGTAGATGGGCCCCACCTGGAGCAGCATGCCGGCTCCACCGCCAAAGGGATAGTCGTCCACATGACCGTGTTTATTTTCGGCGTATTGGCGGAAGTCGGTGATCCGGATATCCACCAGGCCTTTTTCCTGGGCCTTGCCGATGATGGACTGGGTCAGGGGCGCAAACATTTCGGGGAATAGGCTTAAGACGTCAATCTGCATTAGTCGATCAGTCCTTCCATGGGGTCAATCAGGACATAGCCCTCGTCCAAGTTGACCTCCTTGACCACGTCTTCGATGTAAGGGAGGAGGATGTCTGCTCCCTTGGCAAAGCGTTGGACATGCCAGACGTCATTGGGACCAAGCGCTGTAATCTCACGGACCCGGCCCAGACGCTCACCCTCTGTGGTCCGCACTTCCAAGCCGATAATGTCTTCATAGTAGAAGGCCCCCTCTTCCAGGTCGTCTTCGCGGTCCTCCCCTGCGACCATGAGCACCATGCCCTTGAAACGTTCCACATCGTTAATGGAGGGATAGCCCTTGAAGTGGAGGATGTGGAAGTTCTTGTGGACGTAGTGCTTATCCACTTCCACCTCCTCCACCGCTTGGCCCTTGTCGAAGAGGGTCAACCGGCTCCCTGGCTGGTAGCGCTGGTCTGGAAAATCGGTGGACGAAATCACCCGGACATCGCCACGGATGCCGTGGGTATTGACCAATTTGCCCACCTGATAATAAGTCTCTGTCATCTGCATGACCTCCCTTTAATGGTTTTGATTGTTGGTTTTGCTAAAAATAGACAAGCTTTGTTTAGTCTTAAATAGATAGAGGCTAGGCTTCAGTCTAGACAAATGTGTTTTTTACTAGTAAATGATAGTAAAAAAAGATTTTCTATACCATTTATTTTAAGCAGGAGTGAAGTTTTGAATTTGATCGTTAGCCATGAACAAGCAAGCTTCAGGGTGTGAGGGCTGGCGCTTAGCTTTCGTTCACTGGAGCAAGTCACCAGAGCAGTCTGCAAGACTGCGGCGGAGACTTGTGAAGTGACACGAAAG
>NZ_JASPDS010000023.1:0-24288 GCF_030230715.1 Aerococcus sp. UMB1112A
CAAAAATCAGTCTACTAAATATTGCCTCGTATACTTTAGCAACTTTATACCAATTTATACTTGACTAATCGTAGGAACTAAGGGTGTGAGCAAGAGCGGTTAGCTTTGGATGCTTGGAGTAAGTCGGAATAAGGGCAAGCATCGCTTGCACGTTTCCGACTTGCGAAAGCACGCCAAAGCTGCTCTTGCGAACCCGACTACAGGGTGTGAGAGGATGCCAGACTTGCAGGCGCCAATTTGCCTTTGACTGGTCTCTCTGCAAATTGAAGACAACATTTTGCGCTCAGGGGGTTCTGAGTGCAAATAGAAAGCGGCTATTTGCATGTAGCAACTTCGAACACAAATAGAAAATGGCCATTTGCATCCAAGGTCTCCGAATGCAAATAGAAGCCAACAGTTTGCATGTAAGAGCTCTAAGCTCAAATCAAAAGGATATTTTTTCGAAAATCACTCCCCCACCTACAAAATCAGCCTCAAGTCGAGTCTAGCCAGGTGAGAAGAAAGTACAAGACGGCCTTAGCCGCCTTGCCCCTCCCCCTAAACATTCAAGGACCAAATTCAATAGCACAACGGATGCTCACTAGCACCATCCAACTCAAAAAAAGCGGTTCCCTTCAGACAATGAAAGGAGCCGCTTTTTGACTTGTTTTTATTTTAGAATTTAGCGAGCACTTGGTCCAGGTGGTGTTTTACCTTGTCCTTACCTAAGACTTCGATAGTTAAGCCAATTGAAGGGCCGTGTTGTTCACCAGATGTTGCAACCCGCAGCGCCATGTAGAGGTTCTTGCCCTTAATGCCGGTTTCTTTTTGGACAGCTTTAATCGCCGCCATAATGTTTTCTTCCGTGAAGGGTTCAATGTCATCCACCTTATCGCGGAAGGCTTGGATCACGACGGGTGCGGTTTCTGCTTCGAGAACTTCCTTGGCATCTTCCGCAATTTCTAAGTCTTCGTGGAAGAACATATCTGAGAGCGGAACGATTTCAGCTGCATAGGACATTTCATCCTGATAGAGGGAAATCAATTTCTTAGTCCATTCCATCTCTTCTTGGCTTGGATTATCAGAGATCCGACCGGCTTTTTGAAGGTGAGGGATGGCCAGGTCTGCGATGGCTTCGGCATCTTTTTCCTTCATGTAGCGGTTGTTGATCCATTCCAGCTTCTTGTTGTCGAAGGCAGCTGGTGACTTGCTCAAGCGGTCTGGGTCGAACATTTCGATAAATTCTTCCTTGGAGAAGATTTCGTTTTCTCCGACTGGTGACCAACCGAGCAGGGTAATGAAGTTAAACATAGCTTCAGGAAGGTAGCCCAAGTCGCGGTATTGTTCGATAAACTGCAGGATCGATTCATCACGCTTGGATAATTTTTTCCCGGTTTCTGCATTGGTGATCAGGCTCATGTGGCCATATTGAGGTGCTTGCCAGCCCAGAGCATCATAGATCATCAATTGTTTAGGTGTATTGGCCACGTGGTCGTCCCCGCGCAGAACGTGGGTGATAGCCATCAAGTGGTCGTCGACAACCACCGCGAAGTTGTATGTTGGTGACCCGTCATTCTTCAAGATAACGAAGTCGCCACTGATGTCCTTGGATTCGAACTTGACCTCACCCTTGACCATATCATCGAAGCGGTAGGTTTGGCCTTCAGGAATGCGGAAGCGGATGGTTTCAGGACGGCCTTCAGCGCGCGCTTGGTCGATTTCTTCCTGACTGCGGTCGCGCCAAGTGCCAGTATAATGAGGCATTTCCCCATTAGCACGTTGGGCTTCCCGTTCGGCCTCTAATTCTTCGGCTGTATCGAAGGCATAGTAAGCATCGCCTTGTTCGAGCAATTGGTTCAAGTATTTGTGGTAGATCTCATCCCGTTCAGATTGGCGGTAAGGACCGTATTCCCCGGGTTTATCTGGACCTTCATCCCAGTCAATCCCTAACCAAGTCAGGTTGTCTAACTGGCTGCTTTCCCCATCTTCAATATTCCGTTTCTTATCCGTATCTTCAATCCGAATAATGAAGTCGCCACCTTCGTGACGTGCGTATAGGTAGTTAAACAATGCGGTACGCGCATTCCCGATATGTAAGTGCCCAGTTGGACTCGGTGCATAGCGTACTCTAACTTTATCTGCCATTCAAACTTCTCTCCTCATTAAAATATTTTTCTTAATCCAATGCCCTTCCGAACGAAGGAACATTTTTCCTTATCCATTATAACGCAATCCCTAGCTTAGAACAATTTCTTGAGCAGATTCCCCGCAGAAAATCCAGCTTGTTGGGCAATCATAAGGAAAAAATAGGCAGTCTCTACCTGACCGGCTCGTAAAAAGTTCTTTTTCTGGTTACCAACTTAGAAAGGGCAAGTTGAGGAGCGGCAACTTTCAAAGCTCAGCTCCATTTAAAAGTTGGATCCCTGCTAGTCTCGAACGCTAACTTCATTTGAAAGTCGGGTCCCTGCTATGGTCAAAGCTTAACTCCATTTAAAACTCGGCCAGCAGCTAGACAAGCTAGCTTGGGTCTTCCCAACTTGCTAACAAAGCCTCCATTGGCAAGTAGGATAGCGGTAACTTGCGATCGGACCTCCTGTTAGCAAGTAGGATGACGGCAACTTGCCAACTAGGCCTCCATTATCAAGTTGACTCTCTGCTAGACAAGCTGCCCCCCTACTCACCATAATGAAAACAAGCTAGCCAAGGTCTCGCTAGCTTGTTGGTCCTTATATTATATTTTGATTGTTGCATATTTACTTGGAGTCGCTTTATTAACCCACATTCAGGCCTCCTGATTGTGGATTGGTCGTCTCCAACCCACACTCCTAATCTTTGATTGAAGGTTGATTGCTGCTGATCCACACTCCAGGGGGCTGATTGTGGATTGAGCACCAGCCCTCTCACCCTGTAGTCGGGTTCGTAGAGGCAGAAAGGGAGTGACTTCAGCAAAGTGGAACGACCGGCTAAAGCCGCCCTTTTCCTCTTTGCCTCCAGTCATCCCTTTCTAACCGCCTCTGCTCACACCCTGTGTAGTCGGGTTCGCAAAGGCAGAAAGGGAGTGACTTCAGCAAAGTGGAACGACCGGCTAAAGCCGCCCTTTTCCTCTTTTCCTCCAGTCATCCCTTTCTAACCGCCTTTGCTCACACCCTTATTCAACAATTTTTGCAAAGATCATCTTACCAGCGTTAGTTTGAATGGCGCTGGTGACTTCGACGTCCAGGTGTTCGTCCATGTGTTTTTTGCCTTCTTCGACCACAATCATGGTGCCGTCGTTAAGGTAGCCAACGCCTTGTTGTCGCTCGGTTCCTGCTTTGAGGATGCGAACGGACAAGTGGTCGCCGGGCACGACAACGGTCTTCATAGCATTGGCTAATTCATTGATGTTGAGCACCTTGATTTGGTGGAACTGGCTGACTTTATTCAAGTTGTAGTCATTGGTGACCAGGACCCCGTCTAATTTCTTGGTTAGAAGGATCAGTTTCAAGTCCACTTCCTCTTCTTCTTCGAAGTCTCCGGTATAGAATTCCACCGTAATCTCGTCCAAGGCCTGCATTTCATTGAGGACGTCTAAGCCCCGGCGGCCGCGCACCCTTTTCTCGCTAGCTGCTGAATCCGCAATGTACTGGAGTTCCTTGAGCACGAAGTTAGGCACCACGACTACACCTTCGATAAAGCCTGTCTTCAAAATATCTAGGATCCGGCCATCGATAATCACGCTGGTATCTAAGATCTTATAAGGCTTGAAGGAAATCGTAAAGTCCTTGGGTTCCAAGAGGGCCAATTCTTCCTGGTCGGCCTCCTCTTCTGAGCTTGGCTGAGACTTCTCCTCCTCCTGGCTAGTCCCTTCTACCACCTCGCGCCGGGTCAGGGTCATGTTGGAGAAGAAGGCCTTGATGTCGCCCCCCTTCAAGCGAATGGTCATAAAGCCAATATAGGCAAAAAGGACCGAAAGTAAGATCGGTAGGATGTTAGAGATCACCGGCCAATTCAAGGCTGAAATCGGCAAACTCACTAGCCAAGCCACTGTGAGACCTGCCACAATGCCTAGGGTATAGAGAAGAATATTTGATAGGGAAAGCTTCTCGATCTCGATGCGCAAACGTTCCAAAAACCGGTCATAAACCGGGCGTAATAAGACAATGACAAGGAAAAAAATAAGGGCGCCTAAAAGCATATTGACGATGGGTTGATTCAATAAAGACGATTGAAAATTAAATAATTGCCAAAACTTAGGTAGGGAATAGTAGCCTGTTCCTGCCCCTAGAATTAAAAATAAAGCCGTCACCGCTGTATTCCATTTATTCTGTTCCATGTCGTCACCTCCTTTAATGTAATGTAGAGGCCCTAGCTTGCCAGTCAGTTCTTCCGTCTATCCAGAAAAATTAACGACTCATGATAAGGAGAACTTATTTTCTTGCTAAAGACCTCTTTGTATTTTATCACTAATTCTATTTTTGGGCCACTAGTCGCGTGGAAAAACCAAATTAAGAACATTTCGCAGGGTTTTCGCCGCGACAACTTCAATTTTGCCATGGTGGAGCTTGGCATCATCGTTACCATAAGGGATAAAGACCCGCTTAAAGCCCATGTTCTCTGCTTCCGCAATCCGGTCAGTCACCCGGCTCACCCGGCGGATCTCGCCCGTCAAGCCAATCTCACCAATAAAGCAATCGGTCGGCTGGGTCTCCTTCTCCCAATAAGAAGAAGCGATAGCGACAGCGATGGCTAAGTCGATGGCCGGCTCATCCAAGCGGACTCCGCCGGTTGACTTCAGATAAGCATCCTGGTTCTGCAACATGAGGCCGGCCCGCTTCTCGAGGACAGCCATGATCAGAGTCACCCGGGAATAATCCAAACCGCTGGCTGTCCGCCGGGCATTACCGAAGGCGGTCGGTGTGAGCAGGGCCTGGATCTCAGTCAAGAGGGTTCGGGTCCCTTCCAGGGAAGCCACAACGGCTGACCCATTAGCCCCCATCAGCCGCTCTTCTAGGAACATTTGGCTGGGATTGGCAACTTCGTGTAGGCCATCTTCCTGCATGTCGAAGACACCGATCTCATTAGTGGACCCAAAACGGTTCTTGACCGCGCGCAAGATACGGAAGGAATTATACTTCTCCCCTTCCAGATAGAGGACCGTATCCACCATATGTTCCAGGATCCGCGGACCGGCAATATTCCCCTGCTTGGTCACATGGCCCACAATGAAGATAGCGGTTTGGCTGGTCTTAGCCAAAGTCATCAAGCGCTGGGTCGTTTCTCGAACCTGGGAGACGCTGCCTGCCATCCCGTTCGAGTCCGGCTGGATCATGGTTTGGATGGAGTCGATAATGACAAAGGCCGGCTTGATGTCCGCAATGGCCGCTTCGACCATGGACATATCCGTCTCAGCGAAAACATAGAAGTCCGCCGCCTCAAAGCCTAGACGGTCGGCCCGCATCTTGATCTGCTGAACGCTCTCTTCCCCGGAAACATAGAGAACAGGACCGGCTTTTTTGTCCAATTGGGTGGCCACCTGGAGGAGGAGGGTGGACTTACCAATCCCAGGATCGCCCCCAATCAGAACCAGCGACCCGGCCACAACCCCGCCCCCAAGTACCCGGTTTAATTCTACCAGGTCCGTCTGGGTCCGGGCCTCTTCCTCGCCCTTGACTTCATTGATACGCTGGGCCTTGTGGTCGGCACGCTGGTAGGCACGGCGGTCTTCGGGATGGCGGATGGTTTCGCCACCGATCCGCTCTTCCTCCATCTGGTTCCAAGCCCCACACTGGGGACAGCGACCGTACCACTGGGGCGACTCATAGCCACAAGCCTGGCAGGTGTATAAGACCCTATCCTTCTTCGCCATTTATGACGCTCCTTTCCTTACTCTCACAACTTACTGGCCAGAACTCCCGAAGCCCCCTTGGCGGTCAGAGGCCTGGTCTCCCTGGTCCTGATCGACCTTCAAGAAGGGGAGGAAGATCCCTTGGGCAATCCGTTCCCCCTTCTTAACCGTCACATCCTTCAAGCCAAAGTTTAATAATTGCACATAGATATGGCCTTCATTGCCCGCATTATTATAGTAGTCACTGTCAATAATACCAATCCCATTCGGCAAGGTCAGGTAGCGCTTGAGGGGGTTGCTGGACCGGCAAGTCAGCTGCAGGTATTCATCCGCCCCCATATAGGCCTTGAGCCCGGTTGGCACCAAGGTCGGCTTCATAATCTCTTCCTTGACCTCGCCCCAATCCTTACCCTTAAATTCAGGCCACTTGGCAAGGACATAACGAATCGCCCCCTGCCAAAACGAAGGGATCCTTACCGTCTCCCCTGCCTCAATATCATAACCCGCTGCCTGCTTGGTGGCACGCTGGGGCAAGTTAATGCCAGCTTGGGCATAGTCTTGAATCACTTCAAATCCACGTTGACGCATGGTCTTCCTCCTTAAAAATAATATGCTATGTCTATTTTCATATAATTGAAGCATTTAAGCAAGCGCTTTTCCCAAGCTTAAAAAAATCCTAGACTCTGATCGTGAAATTAAAATCGGTTAGTTCTGAATCAGCTATCGCATACGATATCTGTCATTTAATGATGCTAGTGAGCATCCGTTCCGTTTTTGAATTTGATCCTTAAAGAGCCATGGCACCGGCTCGAGCCAAGGTCTCTCGCCTAGCGAATCTCAAACGGTCCGTACGGCTTACGCCTACGCCCCGTAATTCGCTTCCCTTGCTTATACATGGCTAAGGATCAAATTCAAAACTCCACTCCTGCTCATAAAGACACTGTTAAACTAAGTTAATCCAATTGTTTAATTTACAGTATCGCTAGAACTATAAAAGTTTCTATATTTCAATAATTGGGAATAGAAGGGTAGCATTAATTCAGAATATCTCGAAAGAAAACCTGTGCTATTTTCGACAGAAGCTTTTCTACTCTTACGAACCCGATTTCGAATGATATCCAATCGTTTGCCAATGATTTCCTATATAATCTGGCGAATTTTACTATAGCTGTTTAAAACGCAATTAACAAGGATTTACCTAAGTTTTACATAAAGCATACCGACTTTTTACAATCCTTTGATAGGATGAACTTAATATCAAACTAAGGAGGATTCTATGAAACGCCCAGCCATCAAAGAAAAAAGCCCTCGCGTCCTACTGACCACCCTATTCGCTTTAACCAGCTTTAGCTTGGCCAGCCAGGATGTTAAGGCCCAAGAAGTAACCGCCGACCCCGTTGATTCGACAGGCGAAGTGACCCCGTCTAATCCAGAGACCAGTGACAGCGGTGCGACGACAGGAGAAGCCCAGCCCGGTACGGAAGCAGAGAGCCCAGCCTCTACCGAGACGGACCAGCCAGCTCCTAGCGCCAAGGAGCCAAGTCCCAACCAACCGGCTACCAATACCCAATTGATCACCATCGCCCACACCAATGACATGCACGGCCGCCTGGAAGCAGAAGGGTCTGCTGACAATCAAAAAGTCACCGGTATAGCCCAAGCTTCCGCCTACTTCGACCAAATCCAAGCGGACGCTGTTTTTGACGCTGGGGATGCCTTCCAAGGTCTCCCCCTATCCAACCACGATAAGGGACATACCATGGCCCAAGCTATGAAGGAAGCAGGCTATGATGCCATGACCGTGGGCAACCACGAGTTCGACTTTGGTGAAGACATTGCCCGGTCCTACGAAGATGTCCTCGACTTCCCGGTCCTCTCTGCCAATGTGGAAAAAGATGGCCAACCCGTCTTCAACCCCTCTGTCAACGTCCACACCAATAACTTTAACCTGGGTGTGGTAGGGGTAACGACACCAGAAACGGCCTATAAGACCCACCCTAAGAACGTGGAAGGTATGACCTTCGCGCCACCGATTGAGTCGACCATCAAGGAACTCAACCGCCTCTTAGACGACGAGAGCGTCCAGGAAGATGCCTATGTGGTCCTCGCCCACCTGGGGATCGACCCTGCCACCCGTCCCGAATGGCGCGGTGACCGCTTGGCTGAGGCTTTAGATGCCTTAGAACGTTTTGACCCCTACCAAATCATTGTGATCGATGGCCATTCCCATACCGCTGTTCCAGGGGGTAAGACTTACGGCAATGTCTACTATGCCCAAACCGGGACCGCCCTCAACAATATTGGGGTCATCCAATTCGATCCGACAAAACCTGGCTCAGCCAAGGGACGCTTGGTTTCTGCTGAAGAAGTTCGCCAGAGCTTAGATGGCAAGACCGACCCACAAATCGAAGCTCTGATTGACCAAGCCCGATTCAATTACGATAATGAAACTTCACGACAATTGGTGGACAACAACCCCGTCTTCCTTAACGGCCGCCGCAACTATGTCCGCTCGCACGAGACCAACCTAGGCAACCTCATCACGGACGCCATGGTGGCTTACGGCCGAGAAGGAGGCTTCAACAATCCGACCGACTTCGCCATGATCAATGGCGGGGGAATCCGCGAAGAAATCGCTAAAGATGAGCCCATCACAGAAGGCGATGTCATCGCTGTCCTGCCTTTCGGTAACATCCAATCCCAAATCGAAGTCAGTGGCCAACAAATTTACGACATGTTCAACCTGGCCTACTCTGCTCCAACCACAGAAGGTTTCGGATCCGAGGCAGAAGGCAACCGGGTAGACCCTATTGATGAAGATTCCGGTCTGCCTGCCCTCAATGCCCTGGGTGGTTTCTTACAGGTGTCATCAGATATCAAGGTCTACTTCGAGCCAACAGCTGAAGACCGCCACAAGCGCGTTCTGGGCGTCTACCTCCGCAATCCAAAGACCGGCGACTATGCCCTGATACCTAAGGACACCAGCCAGACTTACTACATGGCCACCAATGATTTCCTGGCCCAAGGTGGGGATGGCTATGACATGCTAAGTGGCGCTCGAGAAGAGGGGCCTTCCCTAGACCAAGTCGTGATGGCCCATATCGAAAAAGGCGGCCAAGAGCTCTTGAAGCAATATGCCGACCCACTCCCCCAAGACCGAATCATCCCAATCACCCAGGCCGACTATGCTGCATTAACCAAGATCGATGACCCCGGTCGTCAGATCCACAGTCTGGATAGCGAGGCCTTCAAGGTTGAAGAAGTCGGTCGCTATGAAAGTGGGGCGCCTTTTGACGAGGGTGGGACCGAAATCGTGGTCTACAACCCAAGCCAAGAAACGATCTACTCCATTAACGGTTATGAAAAGGCCATCGACATTATCGATGCTAGCCAAACGGGTGACATGCCCCTCCAACGTCGTATCCTTCTTAAAGATTTGGGCTTAACTGCCTCCGACCTAACCAGCATCGCCCTCCATCCAAGCGGGCAAATCTTTGCGGTCGCTGCGCCAGCTCTCGATAAGACCGACCCAGGCAATGTCGCCTTCTTCACCGCTGACGGGAACTACATCAACCATGTCCAAGTCGGTGCCCTGCCTGATAACCTGCAATTTACCCACAAAGGTGACATGGTGCTTGTAGCCAATGAAGGAGAACCCAACGACGACTACACCGTTAACCCAGCTGGGGGCATTTCTGTTATCGAAATTCCAGCAGACTTCTCCACCATTAGCCAAGACCAAGTGACGACGATCGACTTAACTGAAGCGGACATGCCAGAAGACCTCCGCCAACTCGGTCCAGATGCCAGCCATTTTGCCCGCAATATGGAACCAGAATATCTGGTAATCGACAAGGATGACCAATACGCCTATGTCAGTCTCCAGGAAGTGAATGCCATCGCCAAGTTCAATATCCCTGAACGGAAATTTGACCTGGTTAAGTCCCTTGGTTACAAGGACCACTCCCTCGAAGCGGATTACATGGATCCTTCCGACCGTGATGACAAGCACGAATCCCGCAAAGTGCCTGTCCTAGCCCTCCACCAACCGGATGCCATCGCCCTCTTCGAAGTAGACGGTGAGACTTACCTGGTCCTACCGAACGAAGGGGATTCCCAAGACTATAGCGGTTACTCCGAAGAAGTCCGGGTGAAAGACCTCGCCAAGGCTGGCCTCATCGACCTCGACGCCAAGTACTACCAAGGATATAGCCAAGAAGAGCTTGACCAAGCCGTGGCCCAAGGTCTCTTCGACGATGACCAGTTAGGCCGCCTCCGCGTCACGACCGCCCACCCCTTCAAGACAGGGGATACCCATAATGCCCTGGTTGCCTTCGGGGGACGGTCCTTCTCCATTGTCCGCGCCTCTGACCTAGAATTAATCTATGACAGCGGCAACGACTTCGAACAGCTCATCCAGGCTATCAACCCTGACCTCTTCAACAGCGAAATCGAAGTGGAAAAGGGTCAAAGACTGCCGGATCCAGATTCCCGAAGCGACAACAAGGGGGCTGAACCTGAAACGGCTGTTGTGGGCTATCTGAACGGTAAACCCTATGCCTTCATCGCCCTGGAACGTTCAGGCGGTATCATGGTCTATGACGTCAGCGATCCCTACCAGCCAAACTTCGTCGACTACATCTATGACCCAAGCTTCCAAGATGTGTCCCCAGAAGGCCTCTACTTCGTCCCCGCTGACCAGTCCCAAGATGGCCACGCCCACTTACTGGCAGCCTACGAACTCTCCGGAAGCATTGCCGACTACCGCTTAAAAACGCCAAAAGTAATCACAGAGCCAAACCAATCTGGCAGCGAAAACACTAGCACCGGCGTCTCTACTGATCCTAGCACCAAGCCAGGACAGACTGGCACGTCGACCCCGACTTCAACGGGCCAAACACCAAGCACCGGTCCAAACACTGGCTTAGAAAGTACACCGGAAGAAGGAACAGCCGGTCAAAGCGACCAATCCTCAGCAGCCCAGCCAAGCCAAAACGACCAAGCTAGTGCTGGAAATCAAACTAGCAAGGGCCAA
This sequence comes from Aerococcus sp. UMB1112A, assembly GCF_030230715.1. Lineage (NCBI taxonomy): Bacteria > Bacillati > Bacillota > Bacilli > Lactobacillales > Aerococcaceae > Aerococcus > Aerococcus sp. UMB1112A. The sequence goes on from NZ_JASPDS010000023.1 coordinate 10,839, forward strand.
AGCACCCACCCAGCTGGTCAAACAGCCGGTCAAGTGAAAGTTAAACCTGCAACTAGCAGCAGCCAGAAAGACCAGAAAACAGCAAGCAAGGCCAAGGCAGACCCTGGTCACCAAGAAGGCCTCCCACAATTGTCTAGCCAAAGCGCCAGCCTAGGCCTGGGCCTAGCCCTAGCCGGTATCGGTTTCTTATTCACCATTGCGAAGACACCCAGCCGGTCCAAAAAATAAATTGATTTAAATGCTTAGAGGCCCTTTCCTACCCCAAGTTATCTTGTCAGGAGATAGCTTGGGGTATTTTTTTGGTTTTTTACTAATTGTGTTGGTGAACATCCGTTCCACTTGGCGATCGGCAAAGCTTTCATTGTGGGCGACTTTCCTATAGAATAAGAGGAGTAAAATAGTCCAAAAAGGAAGATCACTGTGAAAAAATTCATCCACTACCTCGGCCTCGCTGTCCTCTGCCTCTTCTTGGCAGCCTGCCAACCTCAGTCGAGTGATGACTTCTTGGCTCAGATTGACCAAGCGGCGGAAAAGATGACGACTTATCAAACCAGCACTGACTTTGACCAGAAGCTGGGCGACAAGGAAATCTTTAACCAGATGAGTATGGCGACCTACAGCCAGGAGCGGGGAACAGAGGGCAAATTAATTAACAAGGGAGAAGACGGGGACCGCATCCTCCAGATCATCAGCAATCCCAAACAAACCGTTTTCCAAGAGAGCCAGCTGGACGACCAATCTGATTGGCAGCTAAGTCCTTCCTCCCAGGCCCTGGAAGAGCGGGTCCACCGTTTTCCCTATGAGAATATGCTGGAGATTCTCCACAAAATTAATGGGGACGCCCAATTACGCAAGCTCGGCCCCACGCAGATTATTCGCTATGAGGGGAAGAATCCTCAACTGACGGAAATCATCAACCAACGCGGGGCCAGCAGCTATCAGAACGATGCCATCCATAGCGTCGAATTCCTCATCGATAGCCAAAGCTCCGGCATCCGCCAGGTCAGTTGGCGGGTCCACGGGCAGGACAAGGCGGCCAAGAAAAACTTGGTCAGCTCCATTAAGATCAAGTACCGGCCACTCTCCGACCAACAATTAGACGAGGACTTCGCCTCAGCTGAAAACAAGTCCTACATCCCCTCAAGAAAGGAAGAAAACAATGAGTAAAAACCTTGTGGGCAGCTTCTTTGCCCTGGCCTGTATCGGCATCAATATCTACATCATGGTCAAGGGCCGGTCTGAAAAAGGCATGACCGCCATGGAACAAGCCCGACTCAAAACTGTTGCCGGCATCATGCTCCTCCTCGCCTTCATCGCCCTCACCTTCGGACAATATTTGGGATTGGAATAAAGAAGGGTGTGAGAGATGGCGGTTAATTTTCGTTCACTGGAGCAAGTCACCAGAACAGTCTGAAAGACTGTGGCGGAGACTTGTGAAATGACACGAAAGTTGCCAGCTCGAACCCGACTAGGAGGGTGCGAGCAAGAGCGCTTAGACTTGAATGATTGGAGCCCAAACGGAAAAGAGCGGCTTTAGCCGATCGTTCCGATTGGGTGAAATCACTTCAAGTCTGCTCTTGCGAACCCGACTAGAAGGGGGTGAGAGATGGCGGTTAATTTTCGTTCACTGGAGCAAGTCACCAGAACAGTCTGAAAGACTGTGGCGGAGACTTGTGAAGTGACACGAAAGTTGCCAGCTCGAACCCGACTAGAAGGGTGCGAGCAAAGGCGTTCAGAAAGGGATGACTGGAGGCAAAGAGGAAAAGAGCGGTTGCAAGCCGATCGTTCCACTTTGCTGAAGTCACGCCCTTTCTGCCTTTGCGAACCCGACTAGAAGGGTGTGGAGGATGGTAGTCAACCCACAGACAGGATCCTGGAGTGTGGATTGATAGTGTTCAAGCCTCAAACAATATCCCCGAGTGTGGCTTGTCCGGCTTTAACTCTTAAATGAACCCCTCAAGTGTGGGTTGGCAGTGTTCAAGCCTCAAACAATATACTAGAGTGTGGGTTAAAGGCGATCTACCCACAATCAAATCCTTCGAGTGCGGGTTACAAAGCCGAGCCCAAGTTGGATATGAACAGACCAAAAATTAAAATATAAAAATAAGGATCAACAAGCTAGCAAAGGTCCTGCCAGCTTGTTTTCATTATGGAAAAAACCAGGTGTCTTACCTAGCAGAGCTTCTACTTGCCAACAGGAGGTATTGTTCGCTAGTTGCCGCCTTCCTACTTGCTATTGGAGGACTCGTTCACAAGTTACTGCCGGTCTACTCGCTAATGGGAGTCTCGTTCGCTAGTTAACTTGATTCTACTTGCTAACAAGGACCCTATTCGCTACTTGCCCTTTGCCAAATAAGCGTCAACTTGTAAATACATGCTCTGTTTGAAAGTTACTGCCTTCCTACTTGCAAATAGAAATCTCGTTTAAAAGTTGCCGCCTTCCTCCTTTTAAATGAATGCCTCATTTGAAAGCTCCCACCAGCCTACTTACAAATTGAGGGTCTATTTGTAAGTCCCCGCCTCCCTAGTCACAAACGCCAGCCCCTTTTGAAAGTTAACAAAAATTTTCAAAGCGCCACCCTTTTAGCCCTGCAAACAAATCCAGACAGTTCAAATTTTTCGACCAAGCTGGCCTATGCTATAATTGAAGAAAACGATCGAGGAGGATGCTTATGTTAGGTCTAAAAGAAAGTGAACTACAGGACCACATCGAAAGAGCCCTAGCCGAGGATGCGCCCTACTATGACCTGGCCTCGGAGGCAATTTTTCAAGGACAGACAGGGACGGTTGACCTGATCGCCAAGCAAGAGGGGATCCTCTGCGGCCTGCCTATCTTCCAAGCCGTCTTCACCTATCTCCAGGAAGACAGCCAGTTCGATAGCTTCATTCAGGAGGGCGAGCGGATTGAAAAAGGCCAGACCATCCTAAGCATCCAGGCCAAGGCCACCACCCTCTTGACTGGGGAGCGAGTTGCCTTGAACTACTTGCAGCGCCTATCGGGGATTGCAACGGCGACACGAAAGTTCGTGGATGCCCTGGAAGGAACCGGGATTAAGCTCATGGATACCCGGAAGACGACGCCGGGCTTCCGCAACCTCGAGAAGTATGCGGTCCGGGTCGGCGGCGGCTACAACCACCGCCATGGTCTATCTGACCTGATCATGCTCAAGGACAACCATATCGGCGCAGCGGGATCGATCACAGCGGCTGTCCAAGCGGTCCGGGAAGTCGACCCTTTCATCCATAAGATTGAAGTGGAGACAGAGAACCTGGACATGGTCAAGGAAGCGGTCGCTTGCGGAGCGGACATCATCATGCTGGACAATATGGACCACGACCAGATGGCGGAGGCCATTGCCTATATCGACGGCCGGGCCATTATCGAGGGTTCCGGCAATATGACAGCCGACACCGTCTCTCGGATAAAAGACCTGGACCTAGACTATATCTCCTCTGGCGCCATCACCCACTCTGCCGGCATCCTGGACCTCAGCATGAAAAATTTCCGGGTCAATTAAAAATTACGACTCAAACAAAAGAGCCCCCAGACTTGGCCGAGCAGTCAAGTTTGGGGGCTCTTTCCATAAATATTTTATAGCCAACAAAAAGCCCATCTTCACTTTCGAAGATGGGCTTTTTTCAAACTTTCCAGCTCGCTAAGCTTTGCTTTTCCCTTGGCTATAGTCGGAGGAGACTAGTCTTCTTTCTTCATTGGGAAGACAAGGAGTCCAACCCCTGCGAGGAGGGAGACAGCGAGTGCTGCTGTGGACACTTGGCTGGTTGAAGAAGTTTGTGGCAGGGTCTTAGCTACTACTTGTTTTGGTGTCGCCTTGCCCTTGTTTTCTTGACGAACTTTAGTCGTTGCAGGGTAGGTCACACGGTCAACTTGCACCTTAGCGGGTTGGTCTGGTTGGCTTGGTACTTCAGGTGTTGGGTTACCCGGTACGTTCGGTACTTCTGGCGTTGGGTTACCTGGCACGTTCGGTACTTCCGGTGTTGGGTCGCCTGGTACGTTCGGTACTTCAGGTGTTGGATTGCCTGGTACATTTGGTACTTCTGGCGTTGGGTCGCCTGGTACGTTTGGTACTTCTGGTGTTGGCTCACCCGGTACATTTGGTACTTCCGGTGTTGGCTCACCCGGTACGTTTGGTACTTCTGGTGTTGGCTCACCCGGTACGTTTGGTACTTCTGGCGTTGGCTCACCCGGTACGTTCGGTACTTCTGGCGTTGGATTACCTGGTACGTTTGGTACTTCTGGTGTTGGGTTACCTGGTACCTTAGGCTCACCTGGTTTTGGAGTTTCTGGTTTGATCGGAACTTTTGGTGTTGGGTCGCCTGGTTTTGGTGTTCTTGGCGACTCTGGGCATGGCTTGCAGCATGGGATTTCAATTTCCTCAGTCGTATGGTCTGAGAAGATGATGATCAACTTACCATTACGGTTGTAGATCTTCTGTACGCTGCGGCCGTCCTTACCGTCCTTGCCGTCTTTACCGTCGCGGACGAAATGACGGCTAGATTCCTTGCCTTCGCCATCTTTAACGATGACCCAAAGACCGGATTCACCCTTTTCATTCTTGCCTGGAACGGTTTCGAGGCTTGATGATGCGCCGTCTTTACCGTCACGGACGAATTCACGGGAAACTTCATTGCCGTCGCCGTCGAAGACAATAATCCATTGGCCAGATTCACCGCGGCTGTTCTTCCCTTCTTCCACCTTGACAGATGGGGTCTTGCCATCGCGGATAAATTCGCGGCTTAATTCATTGCCCTTGTCGTCGGTAATGATGACCCAAACACCGTCGTTGCCTTGGCTATCCTTACCTTTTTCAGTGCGGATGCGTTGGGACTGACCATCCTTGCCGTCGCGACCATCCTTACCGTCTTTGACAGTCGTGGTTGTGGTCGTGCCGTCTGGATTCTTGATGGTGAGGGTATGGCTGCCGTCGCCGTTGTCTTTGACGCTGACTTCTGGGGACTTACCATCCTTACCGTCTCTAACTGTGGTGTTGGTGGTCGTACCATCTGGGTTCTTGATGGTAATGGTGTGGCTGCCGTCGTTATTGTTCCGGATAGAAACTTGAGGAGACTTGCCGTCCTTACCGTCTTTACCATCGCGGCCATCCTTAACGGAACCTTCTGCTACAGCAGGTTGCGTAGTATCTGGCTTGCCAGTCTTAGGATCTACTGGGTAGAACTTAATCGTGGTCGTACCATCTGCACCCTTCTCAACCACTGGGGCAAAAGTCTTACCGTCGATACCGTCACGGCCATCCTTACCGTCTTTGACAGTTGTCGTTGTGGTCGTGCCATCTGGGTTCTTAATGGTGATGGTGTGGGTCCCGTCGCCGTTATCCGTGGTGGTCACTTCTGGGGACTTGCCGTCCTTACCATTCTTCACAGTGGTGGTTGAAGTGGTGCCATCTGGGTTCTTAACGGTGATGGTATGGGTCCCATCGCCATTGTCCTTCAAGGAGACTTCTGGAGACTTGCCATCTTTACCATCTTTGACAGAGCCTTCTGCGACTGCTGGTTGACTGGTATCTGGCTGGCCGGTCTTAGGATCTACTGGGTAGAACTTAATCGTGGTGGTACCGTCTTGACCCTTCTCAAGGACTGGGGCAAAAGTCTTACCGTCGATACCATCTTTACCGTCGCGGCCGTCTTTACCATTTTGACCGTTCTTACCATCTCTGACAGTCGTGGTTGTGGTCGTGCCATCTGGATTCTTGATGGTGATGGTATGGCTACCGTCGCCGTTGTCTTTCACGCCGACTTCTGGCGTCTTGCCATCCTTGCCGTCTTTAACCGTGGTCGTGGTGGTCGTGCCGTCTGGGTTCTTGATGGTGATGGTGTGGGTCCCGTCGCCATTATCCTTGGTGGTAACTTCTGGAGACTTGCCGTCCTTACCATCTTTGATAGAGCCTTCTGCAACGGCTGGTTGAGTGGTATCTGGCTTACCAGTCTTAGGATCTACTGGGTAGAACTTAATGGTGGTCGTGCCATCTTGGCCCTTCTCTACGACTGGCGCAAAGCTCTTGCCGTCGATACCGTCACGGCCATCTTTACCATTCTTACCGTCTTTGACAGTAGTTGTGGTTACTGTACCACTTGGATCCTTGATGGTGATGGTGTGGGTTCCGTCACCGTTGTCCTTGCTGGTGATTTCTGGCGACTTGCCGTCTTGACCGTCTTTCACATAGCTTTCATGAACAACAGCGCCGGTTTCTGGATCTTTGACAATAATCTTAGTGCCGGCTTGGTTGCCAGGGGTGTTTGGATCGAGGTCGTCGACGCGGGTCGCTTCAACGACTGGCGACTTGCCATCCTTACCGTCCTTCACAGAACCTTCTGCAACGGCTGGTTGAGTGGTATCTGGCTTACCAGTCTTAGGATCTACTGGGTAGAACTTAATGGTGGTCGTGCCATCTTGGCCCTTCTCTACGACTGGCGCAAAGCTCTTGCCGTCGATACCGTTCTTACCGTCTTTACCATCCTTACCGTTGACGCCATCTTTGACGAAAGTTTCGCTGATGACCTTACCGGTTTCTGGATCTTTAACCGTAATCTTGGTACCTGGTTGATTGTCTGGAGTATTTGGATCGGCATCTTCAACCCGAGTGCTTTCAACGACTGGGGACTTGCCATCCTTACCGTTCTTAACGGTAGTAGTGGAGTTCACGCTGCCGTCTGGGTTCTTAGTTGTGATGGTGTGAGTACCGTCACCGTTGTCCTTCACTTCAACCGTTGGAGATTGACCATCCTTACCGTCGCGAACGAATTGGGCAGATACGACTTCATCGTCGGTGAACTTGCCGTCGTTGTTCTTGTCGAAGTAGTTGATAATCCAGCGGCCTGGTTCGCCGGCTGCATTTGGTCCTTCAACGACGGTGGTGTAGGCAGACTTGCCGTTTTCACCGTCTTTGACTGCACCTTCTGCAATAGCAGGCTTGGTCGTATCCGCTTGACCTGTCTTAGGATCAACTGGGTAGAACTTGATGGTGGTTGTGCCATCTTGACCTTTTTCTACGACTGGTGCGTAGGTCTGGCCATCCTTACCATCTTTGACAGAGCCTTCTGCAACAGCTGGTTGCTTGGTATCTGCTTGGCCCGTCTTAGGATCTACTGGGTAGAACTTGATGGTGGTCGTACCGTCTGCGCCCTTCTCAACCACTGGGGCAAAGGTCTTGCCGTCAACGCCGTCCTTACCATCTTTACCGTCCTTGACGAAGGTCTCATTGATGACCTTGTCCGTGTCTGGATCTTTGACGGTAATCTTGGTACCGGCTTGGTTACCAGGGGTATTTGGATCAGCGTCTTCAACGCGGCTTGTTTCAACGACTGGTGCTTTACCATCTTTACCGTCTTTGACCGTGGTGGTAGTTGTTGTACCGTCTGGGTTCTTGATGGTGATGGTATGGGTCCCGTTGCCGTTGTCCTTGGTGGTGACTTCTGGGGACTTGCCGTCCTTACCGTCACGGACAAATTTAGCGGAAACGACTTCATCATCAGTGAACTTACCGTCGCCGTTCTTATCGAAGTAGTTGATGATCCATTGACCTTGTTCGCCGGCATCGTTTGGTCCAGTGACTACCGTCGTGTAGGCAGATTTACCGTTTTGACCGTCTGCGCCCTTAGCGCCGTCTTTGACTTCGCCAGTTGCGACAGGTTCTTGGGTCTTATCAGCCTTACCAGTCTTAGGATCTACTGGGTAGAACTTGATAGTTGTCGTGCCGTCTTGACCCTTCTCAACAACTGGGGCAAAGGTCTTGCCGTTGACACCGTTTGTGCCGTCTTGACCCTTGTCGCCTTTTTCACCCTTAGCACCGTCTTTAACAGTGGTTGTGGTGATCGTGCCATCTGGGTTCTTGATGGTGATGGTGTGCGTCCCGTTGCCGTTGTCCTTAGTGGTTACTTCTGGGGACTTGCCGTCTTGGCCATCCTTGACGAAAGTTTCGCTAATGACCTTATCATTTTCTGGATCTTTAACGGTGATCTTGGTCCCGGCCTGGTTACCAGGGGTGTTTGGATCAAGGTCTTCCACCCGTTCGGTTTCAACGACTGGAGCCTTGGCGTCCTTACCATCTTTCACCGTGCCTTCTGCGACTGCTGGCTGATTGGTATCTGGCTTACCGGTCTTCGGATCTACTGGGTAGAACTTGATAGAGCTTGTGCCGTCTTCACCCTTAGTCACAACTGGAGCGTAGGTCTTGCCATCCTTACCGTCAGGGATAAATTGAGCCGATACCACTTCATCGTCGGTGAACTTACCGTCTGCATTCTTGTCATAGTAGTTGATGATCCAACGGCCAGGCTCGCCGGCTGCGTTAGGTCCTTCAACAACTGTGGTGTAGGCGGACTTGCCATCCTTGACAGAGCCTTCCGCTACGGCTGGTTGAGTCGTATCTGGCTTGCCGGTTTCTGGGTTCACAGGGTAGAACTTGATGGTGGTGGTGCCATCTGCTCCCTTCTCAACAACTGGAGCAAAGGTCTTGCCATCGTCACCCTTGTCGCCTTTTTCACCCTTAGCACCGTCTTTGACTTCGCCGGTAGCGACAGGTTCTTGCTTGGTATCTGGCTTGCCGGTCTTAGGATCGACTGGGTAGAATTTAATGGTGGTGGTGCCGTCTGCACCCTTCTCTACGACTGGAGCGTAGGCTTTGCCATTGACACCGTCCTTACCATCGCGAACAAATTGAGCAGAAACGACTTCATCGTCGGTGAACTTGCCGTCGCCATTCTTATCGAAGTAGTTGATGATCCAGCGGCCTGGTTCATTGGCTGCATTTGGTCCTTCAACGACTGTGGTGTAGGCGGACTTACCATCTTTAACTGCACCTTCTGCAACAGCTGGCTTGGTCGTATCGGCTTCACCAGTCTTAGGATCTACGGGGTAGAACTTAATCGTGGTTGTGCCGTCTGCACCCTTCTCAACAACTGGAACAAAGGTCTTACCATCAGCACCATCTTTCACCGTACCTTCAGCGACAGCTGGTTGTTCGGTGTCAGCCTTGCCGGTTTCTGGATTCACTGGGTAGAACTTGATAGAAGTTGTGCCATCTTGGCCCTTAGTTACTACAGGAGCGAAGGTCTTACCATTCTTACCGTCCTTCACTTCAGTTTCACTTGGGGTTCCGTCAACGACATTACCTTCTGCATCGCGAACTTGTGGGGTCACCTTGATGATGACACCATCGTTAGCGTCGTTGCGGCGGGTTTCAACCTTAGGACTGAGGCCGTCTTTACCGTCCTTGCCATCCTTCACCTTGCCTTCTGCAACAGGGGCTTGGGTCGTGTCTGGCTGTTTAGTTTCTGGGTTAACAGGGTAGAACTTGATGGTGGTTTCGCCGTCTTTGCCTTTTTCGAGGACTGGGGCGAAGGTCTTACCATCTTGGCCATCCTTAACAGTACCTTCCGCTACGGCTGGCTGATTGGTATCAGGCTTGTTCGTTTCAGGGTTGACTGGGTAGAACTTAATGGATGTTGTGCCGTTTTCGCCTCTTGTAACAACAGGAGCATAGGTCTTCCCATCCTTACCGTCTTTCCCATCTTTACCATCGCGGACAAATTGGGTAGAAACGATTTCGTCGTCGGTGAACTTGCCGTCGCCGTTCTTGTCGAAGTAGTTGATAATCCATTGGCCAGGTTGACCTTCTGCATTCGGACCAGCAACAACCGTCGTATAAGCGGACTTGCCGTTGACACCATCTTTAACTGTGCCTTCTGCAACAGCTGGTTTTGTAGTGTCTGGTTGACCAGTCTTAGGATCGACTGGATAGAACTTGATGGAAGTTGTTCCGTCTTCGCCCTTCTTAACGACTGGGGCGTAGCTCTGGCCGTCTTGGCCGTTTGCACCGTCTTTAACGAAGCTTTCGCTAATGACCTTGTCAGTTTCTGGATCTTTAACAGTAACCTTGGTGCCTGGTTGATTGCCTTCAGTTGTTGGATCGGCGTCTTCTACGCGGGTCGTTTCAACGACTGGGCTCTTGCCATCAGCACCCTTATCGCCTTTTTCACCCTTGGCGCCATCTTGACCTTTTTCGCCATCTTTAACGAAGCTTTCACTGATGACCTTACCGGTTTCTGGGTCTGTAACCGTTACTTTGGTTCCTGGTTGGTTACCTTCAGTCGTTGGGTCAGCGTCTTCTAAGCGTTCGGTTTTAACGACTGGGGCCTTGCCATCTTTGACTTCACCTTCTGCTACCGCTGGCTGAGTCGTATCTGGTTGCTTAGTTTCAGGGTTGACTGGGTAGAACTTAATGGTGGTGACACCGTCTTTACCCTTTTCAAGGACTGGAGCAAAGGTCTTGCCGTCAACACCGTTCTTGCCGTCTTGGCCTTTCTCACCTTGGGCACCTGGATCACCCTTGTCACCCTTAGCGCCATCTTTGACTTCGCCGCTGGCTACAGGTTCTTTGCTTTCATCGGCCTTGCCGGTCTTAGGATCGACTGGATAGAACTTGATGGTTGAAACGCCATCTTGACCCTTAGTAATGACTGGAGCGTAAGTCTTGCCGTCTTGGCCATCCTTGACTTCTGTTTCGGTTGGGGTCCCGTCAACCACATTGCCTTGAGCATCACGAACTTGTGGGGTCACCTTGATGATGACGCCGTCGTTGGCATCGTTGCGGCGAGTTTCAACCTTAGGTGTTAAGCCATCTTTACCGTCCTTAACCTCACCTGTCGCAACAGGGTTTTGGGTCTTGTCAGCTTCACCGGTCTTAGGATCGACTGGGTAGAATTTAATAGTGGTGACGCCGTCTTTGCCTTTTTCTACGGCTGGGGCAAAGGTCTTACCATCGATACCGTCTGTAACGAAGCTTTCGCTGATAACAGCCTTAGTTTCTGGATCTTTGACCACAATCTTGGTCCCTGGTTGCTTGCCGTCAACACTTGGGTCAGCATCTTCTACACGGCTGGTTTCAACGATTGGGGTCTTCCCATCTTTGACTTCGCCGGTAGCGACTGGGTCTTTGGTCTTGTCGGCTTGGCCATCTGCACCTGCTGGATAGAACTTGATGTGGGTCACACCATCTTTACCCTTTTCAACCACTGGGACAAAGGTCTTGCCGTTTTCGCCGTTCTTACCGTCTTGGCCTTTCTCGCCTTGGATACCTTGTTCACCCTTGTCACCTTTAGCGCCGTCTTTGACTTCGCCGGTGGCTACAGGTTCTTGGTTTTCATCCGCCTTGCCGGTCTTAGGATCGACTGGGTAGAACTTGATAGAAGTTGTGCCATCTTCACCCTTCTTAACCACTGGCGCATAGGTCTTGCCGTCTGCACCTTTCTTGCCGTCCTTAACTTCCGTTTCGGTCGGCGTGCCATCAACGACATTGCCTTGGGCATCGCGAATTTGTGGGGTTACCTTGATAATGACACCATCGTTGGTATCGTTACGGCGGGTTTCAACCTTAGGCGTTAGGCCGTCCTTACCGTCCTGACCATCTTTAACCGTTCCTTCAGCAACAGGATCTTGGCTCTTGTCCGGTTGACCTTGAGCATCTGCTGGATAGAACTTGATGTGGGTTGTGCCGTCTCGGCCTTTTTCTACGACTGGGACATAGGTCTTACCGTTTTCACCTGGATCGCCCTTGTCACCCTTAGCACCGTCTTTGACTTCGCCTTTAGCGATAGGATCTTTGGACTTATCTGGTTGACCAGTAGCGTCTGCTGGGTAGAACTTGATGTGGGTTACACCATCTTGACCCTTCTCAACCACTGGGACAAAGGTCTTGCCGTCATTACCCTTGTCGCCTTTTTCGCCATCCTTAACAAAGCTTTCGCTTAAGACGGTTTTACCTTCAGGATCCTTAACGGTTACTTTAGTGCCTGGTTGGTCACCATCTGTATTTGGATCAGCGTCTGCGACACGAGCCGTTTCAACGATTGGGCTCTTGCCATCTTTACCAGGATCACCCTTGGCACCGTCTTTAACTTCGCTAGTTACAGGCTCGCCGTTAACCACTTCACCTTGTTCATTGTAAGAACGTGGGGTCAGGGTAATGATCACGCCATCATTAGCTGGATTACGCTTAACGTCAACTAATGGCGTTAAACCGTCGCGGCCATTCTTGCCTGGGTCACCTTTTTCACCCTTGTCACCCTTGACGCCATCTTTAACAAAGCTTTCGCTGAGGACTTCTTTGGTCACTGGGTCTTTGATGGTAACTTTGGTGCCTGGTTGGTTTCCGTTTTCTTTAGGATCTGCGTCATCCACACGAGTGGTTTCGATGAGTGGTGTCTTGCCATCCTTACCGTCATTAACCTCACCAGTTGCGACTGGGTTTTGAGTCTTGTCGGCTTCGCCTGTTGGAGTAGCTGGGTAGAACTTGATATGGGTAACCCCATCTTCGCCCTTCTCTACCACTGGAACAAAAGTCTTACCGTTGGCGCCATCTTGGCCTTTTTCACCTTGGGCACCTTGAGCACCGGTTTCACCCTTAAGACCTTGTTCACCCTTTTCGCCATCTTTGACGATGCCTTCAGCAACAGGGTTTTGGGTCTTGTCGGCTGTACCGTCTGCTTTGGCTGGGTAGAATTTAATGGTGGTTTGTTTGTTAGGCTCATCGCGTTCAACAACAGGAACAAAGGACTTGCCATCGGCTCCCTTTTCGCCTTGGGCGCCTTGAGCACCGGTTTCGCCTTTTTCACCGTCTTTGACAATGCCTTCAGCGACAGGTTTTTGACTCTTATCGGCTGTACCATCTGTATTCGCAGGATAGAATTTGATGGTGGTTTGTTTGTTGGCGTCATCACGTTCAACAACAGGAACGTAGGACTTGCCGTCTACCCCATCCTTACCCTTCTCACCTTGGGCACCGGTAGCACCAGTTTCACCCTTTTCACCGCGTTCGCCTTGTGGACCTTGGAGACCGCGTTCACCTGGGTCACCCTTGGCGCCATCTTTAACTTGACCGGTAGCGATAGGTTGTTGATCTTTATCAGGTGTGCCATCTTTTTTGGCTGGGTAGAACTTGATATGGGTAATCCCATCCGCACCTTTTTCAACGACTGGGACATAGGTCTTGCCGTCTGTACCAGGAGCGCCGTCTTTGACTTCGCTAGTGGTTGGAGTCCCATTTTCAACTTGACCTTGGGCATTGTAGTGGCGTGGGGTCACAGTGATGAGGACACCATCATTGGCGTCATTACGACGGACGTCAACTAATGGCGTTAAGCCGTCACGGCCGTCCTTACCTGGGGCTCCTTGAGCACCTTGTTCGCCTTTTGGACCCTGAGGACCAGCGACACCTTGTTCGCCCTTTTCACCTTTTGGACCTTGTGGACCGGCAACACCTTGTTCACCCTTCTCGCCTTTTGGACCCTGAGGACCGGCGACACCTTGTTCACCCTTCTCGCCTTTTGGACCCTGAGGACCGGCGACACCTTGTTCGCCCTTTTCGCCTTTTGGACCTTGTGGGCCGGCGACACCTTGTTCGCCCTTTTCGCCTTT
>NZ_JASPDS010000024.1:0-22878 GCF_030230715.1 Aerococcus sp. UMB1112A
ATATCTGAAAAACAGAAATAGCTCGAAGATAAATCCGTCGATTTACCTTCGAGCTAATCTTAGTATGTTTGGGTTCGAGCTAGCAGAAAGAGCTCCTCTTCACCAAAATCCGCCGAAGACTTCCAGTCTTTTCTGGCTTTTGGCTCCAGAGGTCTCTTTCTCCCGCATCCTCTCACCCTTTATAGTCGGGTTCGAGGACGCAGAAAGGGCTCCTCTTCATAAAAGACTTCCGAAGGCTTTCAGCCTTCTCTAGTCTTTTACTCCAGAGGTCCCTTTCTCCCGCATCCTCTCACACCCTATATAGTCGGGTTCGCAGTTGCAGTCTTGAAGTGACTTCACCCAATCGGAACGATTGGCTAAAGCCGCTCTTTTCCGTTTGGCCTCTAGTCATTCAAGTCAGGGCGCAACTGCTCACACCCTATTCAATGCAGAAGATGGGAGTCGAACCCACACGTCGTTAGACACTGCCGCCTGAAGACAGCGCGTCTGCCATTCCGCCACTTCTGCTTAATGTATGCTAGCTAATTCCTTATCTAGCAACTCTTTTATTGTACGCCTTTTTTAGGAAAGACGCAAGTCCTGTCAGTATATTTTTCAAAAAAGAAGAGGACCGACTTGGCCCTCTTTTGATCATGATTTTATTTTTCAAAATCAAGATAGGTGTTAAAGGTGTCCCCATGGTCCAGGTCGCCGTACTTGTAACCGCGTTCGAACCAGGCTTGACGCTGCTTGGCTGAGCCGTGGGTGAAGCTGTCAGGCACCACTTGTCCATAGGCGGCTTCCTGGAGGGTATCATCTCCAACGGCATTGGCAGCTTGGAGAGCCTCTTGGATATCGCCACTCTCTAGTAAGCCCTGATTTTCCGCATAGTGGGCCCAGACACCAGCCAAGTAGTCAGCCTGGAGCTCTAGACGAACAGAGAGCTGGTTGGCTTCCGTCTCTCCCGCCGACTGGACAGCTCGCTGGTATTTATCCATAATACCAAGTTCATTTTGGATATGGTGGCCTACCTCATGGGCAAGCACATAGGCCATGGCAAAGTCGCCAGGTGCCTGGTAGCGATTCTTCAATTCCCGGTAGAAAGAAAGGTCGATATACACTGACTGGTCACCCGGACAGTAGAAAGGTCCCGCCTGGGCTGACCCGAAGCCACAGCCCCCAGTTTGCACATGGTCGGTATAAAGGACCAGGGTCGCGGGGTCATAGGACTGACCTTGGCTCTGGAAGAGGTCTGACCAGAAATCTTCGGTCGATCCCAAGACAGCTGACAGGAAGTCCTTCTCCTCGCTTGAGGCACCAGCCTGCTGGGTTTCTACCTGCTGGCTGGTCTGGGCTTCTTGATTGCTTGCTTCTTGACCTAGGCCGCCCCCTAAGAAGCTGCCGCCGCCAAATAACATCATCAAAATAATGATAATCACAAGCCATTTCCCACCGCCCCGCCTTGACATCAGTAGCAGGCTTAAAAGGCCACCTAAACCACTGCCGCCTGACCGTGATGGCCGTCCCATACTCTGGCCTCTCCGGTCATCGACGTTCTTACTCCGTCTCAAATCATCCCATTTCATCAGAATCCCCCATCTCTTATGTGCTTAACATGCAAGCCCTTTATTTTACCTTTATTATAGCACGAATCAATCCTAAAAAAGACTAAAAACTACTTGTCATCGCGGCTATAGCGGCGGGCCGCTTCCATATAGGCTTGGATATTTTCTTCTGGCGTATGATAAGGCACACTGCAGCCAGGGCCGAGCAGATAGCCGCCTTCATGGTCAGCAGCTTGGACGTAAGACTGGGCTACCTGGGCTTCTAAATCTTCTGGCTGGCCTTGTAAGAAATATTTCACCGGATCAATGTTTCCAATCAAGCCACAGTCAGGTCCCAAACCTGCCTTTGCCGCTTGGAGGTCAACGGTCTGGTCAGCACTGAAATAGTCAATCCCAGTTCCTGCAATATAGGGCAAGCTCTTGGTACAGTCCCCACAGATATGGAGGGTGACTGATTTACCATAATGGTGGATCCGGTCAACAATTTCTTTGGTATAAGGCTGGCAGAACTTCTCGTATTGCTTAGGACTTAAGAGCGCCCCGGAGGCAACCGGATCGGTGAGCGAAAAGCCAATGGAAGGGTTAGCCGCCGCAAAGTCATCAATAATCTGTAACAGGGCATCCGTTGCAAAGCGCAGGAGCTGGTGGACTTGGTCGGTCTTCTTGCGGGTGGCGCGCAGGAGCTGTTCAGGTGGGTAGAGGCTGGCAGCACTCGTTATCGGACCACTTAATTCATAGTCAATGCGGTAGTCCGGCCCCAATTTCTTCTGGATTAATTCAATGGCCTCGTAGTGCTTCTGCTGATTGGGATCATTGCGGAGACGGAGACTTGCCACATCAAGCTGGTCAATGCCAGCCAAGTCATCCAAGGCATAGGAAACAATGGCATCCGAACTATCTTCAGATGCTTTAAACTGGCTGCCCAAGGCGTGTCCCATTCCATAGAGGCCAAAGTTAACCGAGTAATTATCCGGTGCAAATTTTTCGGCAACGGTAATCTCTTTATAGGCAATATTTTCAGCGGTCATTTCGGATTCGCGGTAGGTCATTCCGGCCAATTTGGCCCCTACTGTTCCGTGGAAGAGCATAATCGGGCGGCGGTCAACCGCTTGACCGGCTTGATAGGCTTGCAGGCGGTCAGCGGATGTCATCATTTCTGTCATTAGAATCACCTTTCTCTTGCTTGTTTATTGGATTGAGCTTATAGATGCCCCCTTGCAAGCTCCCAGTCACAAGTCCCTTAGCGGACCATGTCTCCCTAAAGAGCAGCTGGGGAAAATCCTGGGCCGGGGCTAGCTGGGGGCCACGTTCCAGCCAGCCTAAAGCTGCCAAGCCGCGGTAAAGACCCGGAGACAGGTAGAGCTTAGCTCCCCGCGCTTCGACTGAGGGCAAAAGCCTCTCGACTAAGTCCCTCTGCAAGCCCCCAGCGACTTGACCATAGTGGCGGGGGCCTAAGAGCTCTCGGTCCCCAGTTGGATCAGATAGGGCGAGCACGCTGGCCCCCGCATCAAGAGCAGCTTGGCCTAAACGAGTCAAGCCTTGAACTAAGGGCGCCATCACTGCCTGGTAACTAGCTGGCTGGCGGCGGGCGCATCCTAGCAAATCATTAAAATCATAGAGCTGTTCAGCCAGGGTAAAAGGACCGGTCAGGTTAAAACAAATCTTCTCGCCCCTTTGACTGAGTCGCTGGCAGGCTGCCAAAGACGCGGCTAAGGCATTGTCCGTCAGCGGTAGAGCTCCCAGCGGTCCATGGTCTAGCTGGCGCTTGCTTTGGGGATCTAAGCGGTCTCCCAGGTAACGGTCATGGTAGACCTGGATGCCATATGCCTCGGCTTCCAGGGAATGGTTAAGAGGCAGAAGACAATAGTTCTGCCGGTAGTATTGGCGATATTTTTGAACCAGGGCGGCCAGGCAAGAAGGCCAGTGGTTAATGGTCCTTAAGTCGTCAATGCCAGGTCCCAGGACTTCAACGGGAAAAGGCCGGGCACAGTCCAAGGACCGGGCTGGAAGATAGGGCTGACCTTTGTACAAAGCCATGGCTAGGGCCAATTTTGCGCCGCTTTTTGGGCACAAGACTGGGCAGTTTCCATAAAGGCCTCCACATTAGCCACTGGGGTATCCACGGGCAATTGGCAGCCCGAGCGGATAATAAAGCCTCTTGGATTATCTCCTGCTTTGGCAAAGCAATCTTCCACTGCCTGGCTAACTTCTTCAGGACTGCCTTGGAGGAAACACCGTACCGGGTCAACATTGCCCATCAAAGCAATAGCTTGGCCCACTTTTTCCTTAGCTTGGCCTAGGTCGACGGTTTGGTCAAGGCTGATCATATCCACGCCCGTCTCCACAATGGCTTCAAGGTGGTTGCTGATGTCCCCACAGATGTGCATGCCCACACAGCGGTCATGGATCTTAATGAAGTCTATCATTTCCTTAGTATAGGGAAGGACAAATTCCCGGTATTGTTTGGGGCTAATCAAAGCGCCCGAAGCCACTGGGTCATAGATAAAGAAATTCAAATTCGGCATTTGAACCGCCCGCTCGATAATTTCCTTCACCCGGTCGGTCACAAAGCGCAAGAGGCGGTGGAGCCCTTCCTTATCTTTACGCGTCGCTCGCAGCATCTTCTCGGCGGGATAGATGCCCGACGCAAGGGTAAACGGCGCGGAAATACAATAGCAGGGGTGGCATTTTGACCCTACTGCCCCGTCAATCTTATCCAGAGCTTCCAAGTTGATCCGTTGGGAGATATCCCGGTCAAAACTTGTTGCTTCAACCTTCAATTGGTCCACTTGGTCTAAGCTATTGAGGGCATGATCAGCTACAGAAGGCGCGGACTCACGCGGGCTCTTAATCTTAGAGCGGTGGCGTATAGCAAAGTTAACCGAAGTATAGCTCACAGACAGGGCATCTAAAGCAAATTCACGGTAGATAGTGAGCTCACGTTTGGCCAATTTATCCGCCGTATTAAAACTCTCCCGGTAATTCATCCCTGCTAATTTAGCGGCAAAGCCAGCGTGGCAGAGGGTAATTGGGAGCCGGTCGAGGCTTTCGCCAGCCTTTAGGGCCTGCCAACGTTGATTTGCTGTCATTTCTTTCATCATAATCTCCTCTACTTTCTTGTTATTTTTGGAAAAAGTGACGCCCGGGCGAAGACACGGTCATAGTCTTCTAAACGGGATAATTCAATATAATTAATCCGCCGGGCGAGCGCTTCTAAGCCCCGGGCGGCTTCTTGGTCCATCAGGTAAAGATAGGCCCCACTATGGGACGAGTTGCCAATATATGACAGCCGCCCAGCAAAGCCTTCCGGTAAAAGACCCGTCTTGATCAGACTAGCCTCCGCCAAATGCCGGCCAAATTGCCCAGCCACAAGGACTTGGTCGATCTGCTCAGCCTCTAGCTGGCTTGCTTTTAAGAGGACTTCCACCCCTGAACGGATGGCTCCCTTGGCCAGTTGAACCTGTCGGATATCGTGCTGGGTCAGGCTAACTTGGGGAGCCACTTGGAGGGAGCGTTTGCCTTGGTCATCGACTTTGAGATAAGGTCGGCGGCAATCTTCTGGGGCTAAAGACTCCGGATCAATAATCCGACCCCGGTAGCTGATCAGACCTGCCCGCAAGCCTTCCCGGATCAGAGCGAGGACGCCGCTGCCGCATAAACCTTGGGGATCTTCTCCGCCAATCACTTGGAGGTCAAATTGGCCATCCTGCCATAAACATTCCTCAACTGCTCCTGCAGCCGCCTTCATGCCAGATGAAATCATCATCCCTTCTAAGGCCGGACCGGCGGCACAGGAACAAGACACATAGCGGTCCCCATCTTGGACTAACATCTCTCCGTTGGTCCCGATATCAATCAAAAGCCGGCGCTTGCCAAGCTCACTAAAGCCAGCCGCATAGGCCCCAGCGACCACGTCCGACCCAATATAGGCCGAAACTGCCGGCAGGGTCATGACCTGGGCCGAGCTAGGAATTTTTCTCAGACCGAATGCTTTAGCAGAGAGCTGCTGACCGGAACGAAAGACAGGCAGATAGGGCGACTGGCCCAGTGGACGTGGATCGATGCCCAAAGCTAGGTGGGTCATAACGGTGTTGCCGGCCAAACTGAGGCCATAAACCGCACTTTCTGGGCAATCCGCATCCTGGCAGAGCTCATCGATTAAGCTTTGGATGGCCCGTCTAATGGCTTGTTGGAGTTGCTTCAGACCGCGCCCCCCTTCCGTCATGACATAAGAAATTCGGCTCAAGACATCCGCCCCCTGTTGGATTTGCGGGTTGAGGGCAGAGGCCTGGCTGACATCCTCCCCAGTCTCTAAGTCGATGAGGCTAGCAGCTAGGGTAGTCGTCCCGATATCCACAGCCAAGCCATAAATCCGACCATATGCCAGTTGAGGCTCTAAGGCTAGGACTTGATCATCACAGATAATGGCCCGGTAAGTCTGATCGCGCTGGATTTCAAGCCCCTGCCAGACTTGCGCAGGGAAGGATGGAACGTCCAGCTCTTGCACCAGGCGGGTCTCTAAGTCCGTCCCTGCTTGAAGCAAATCTCGATCCAATTTAAAACTGACTTGGCGCCAGCGTTTAGGCCCAGCCAGAGCGGGACGGTCTCCCGTGACTAAGATCCGGTGGTCCCTTTCCATATTAAGAAAAGCCAGGCGCAAATCGGACTGGGGGCGTGCCCGGCAGGCTAGTGGATACTGGCCCGCCAAGCCCTGGTAAGCCTCAGCCGACAGCTCACCTTCCAAGAGCTTAAAACGACATTTCCCACAAGTCCCTTTGCCCCCACAATCGCCAGGAACAGGCAGACCGGCTTCGACCAAACAGGCGTAGAGACTTTTCCCTGACGCTGGATCATAGTCTACCACCTGGTCCCAAGCTTGAACCTGAATCTTCATTACCAGTTCCCTCCTAATCCTCGCTTTCTCCAACTAAACGTTTGGCCAATTCAACGGCTTCAATGGCATCTTCAGAATAACCATCCGCCCCAATCTCATCGCAATAATACTGAGAAACCGCCCCGCCACCAATCATCACCTTGAATTGGTCACGAATGCCCCGCTCTTCCAAGCGCTCAATTAGGGTCTTCATCCCTGTCATGGTCGTTGTCATCAGGGCTGAGAGGCCAATCAGTTCAGCATCTTCCTCGATAGCCCGGTCGATAAAATCATCCAGGGGGACATCGCGCCCCATGTCAATCACTTCAAATCCGCCCACCTCGAGCATGACCTTGACCAGATTCTTACCGATATCGTGAGTATCCCCTTCTACAGTTCCTAAGACAATTTTATGGCGGGCCTGGCCGCCCTCTTCCTTGCGTTCTAACAAGAGGGGCTTAAAGATAGCCATGGCTTCATTTAGGGCATCCGAACAGATCAGGACATCGGTCACATAGTACTCTTCTTCAGCGAAGAGGACGCCAGCCCGGCTCATCCCATCTACTAAGCCTTCCATGATGGCATCCTGAACATCATAACCAGCTTGGACATACTCCTCAGCTGTATCGATAATCTCTTCATCCTCCATCTCAAAGACCATATCCGACAATTCTTGGATTAATTCTTCTTTTGAACGCATGATCGCTCCCCCTTTATTTCGTCTTCTCTACTATAACACGTTATCGCTTTCACTTGTAAGCTTTTTCATTATTTGCTGATAAGCCCGTCCAAAGAAAAAGAAGCTAGAACAAAAGCCTAACTTCTTAAATCAATTGTATTTGTGAGCATCCCTTGCCCTTTTGAATTTTGCCTTAAAAGTCAAGCTCAACCTTCCACTCCTACTCAAAAGATAATCGCTAGCTTTTTATCAACTAATAATACTAAAGTTCCTAGGAGTCCTCTTTACCAGACACTAATCCTCCATAGCTTCTGGGACATAGAATTGAATATGTTGGGGGAGGACTTTTATTTGAGCAGGGAGCTTAGGTCCCATGTCCCCATCCAAATCGAGCTGGATATCTTCTTTGTCGGAGCAGGTAATGGAAAGTTCCCGGCAAGTGAAGGCGGTGATGTTTTCATTCTCATTCAATTGACCAAAGACCATATCCTTGAGAGCCGACAATTTAGCCCCCAAACCTTCATCCGTCACAATTACGACATCGAATTCCCCATCCTGGAGGCTGACCCTCTTCTTAGAGAAGCGCAAGTTGCCGACCTGGTTGGTTAAGAGCACAAAGACATGGCTAGCTTTGCCTTCAAAAGATTCCGTATCCGATTTGATTTGAAGCTCGTGGACTTGGTCATTAGGCAGCGCTTTTACAATATTTTTGGCATAAGCGAGGGTCCCCAAGCGTTCCTTCTCTTCTGAACTCGTAGAGGTCGTCGCATCAATCATCTCGCCAAAGCAAGCGTAATAGCTAAAATAGGTATCATTACACTTGCCGATATCGACAGCTCGGATTTCTTCCAAGTTAATCTGTTCGATACTCTCTTCAATATCGTTGGACATGTTAAAGAGCTGGGCATAGGTATTGTTGGTTCCACCTGGTAGGAAACCCATCTTGGGCCGGTGGTCTTGTTCAGCGATGCCATTGACCACCTCATTAATGGTCCCATCCCCACCGATCACATAAACACTATCATAGCCTTCTTCACAAGCCTGGCGGGCAAAATCTGTCGCATCCCCATCCCTCTCTGTCTCCATAAGCTCTACTTGGTCAAAGTGAGGAGCCAAGTTCTCTTTCAATTGTTGGGCATAAGAAGCCCCTTGGTTATCACCTGATGTGGGATTCACAATAATCATCAAGTTCTTCATAACAGTCTTCCTTTCACATAATTTCTTTTTAGCCTTATTATCGCCTGTTTAAATCAAAAAAGCTAGATTGAAGCCTTGGCTAAGCCTTAATAAGTCTTAAAGAAAAAAGGACAAGCCCTAGCTCGTCCTTTGACTCCTTATTTCTTATCAGCATAAGCTCCAAAGTTCACATCTTCCATCTGATCAGCTAAGCGAACTGCATCGCCAATTTGACAAGCGATTCGGTGGTGGGCCATGGTATGGACACGGACAACTTCAATCCCCTGCCGGGCCGCAATGGTGGACAGGGCGGCTGAAGCCTCATCCCTGTTTTCAAAGCCTTGCTCAGTTGACACATCCACATTATAGCCGGCTTCTTCCACCATATTCTGGATGAAACGTTTGCGGGAAACACCCAAGAAGATCCAATAGCCCTTATCATGGAGGAGGCCCATCTTTTGAATCAAACTGAGATTTTCCCGCTTGGTCAAACCAAAACCAATACCAGGGTCCAACATGATCCGGTCATCATCAATTCCCGCTTCATGCGCGCGTTCTAAGCTCTTGTCCAAGTATGCCATCATGACGTCTTCAATTGGCATCTCCTTGAAGGCTGCTTTTTCTTCATCTGTAAAGACACTTTGATCCCCAAACTCTGGGAATTTCTGCGAGCCAGGGTGGTCTGGGCGCGCTGTGACAGGGTTAAACATAAGGATCGCCCCTGCCTGGGACTGGCCAACTACTTGGGCCATGCGCGGATCGCCCAAGAAACCGGTAATGTCATTGATGATATCGATGCCAGCTTCAATCGCCGCTTCAGCGACATCCGCCTTCCAAGTGTCCAGAGAAAGCGGGACATCCGTCACTTCCTTGAGGGCCTTGATCACAGGAACCACCCGATTGATCTCTTCTTCAATCGCAACATAGGTACTACCAGGACGGGTCGATTCCCCTCCGATATCGATCATCCCCGCTCCCTCTTTGATCAATTTCTGTGCCTGGGCGACGGCCTTATCAACGCTATTGTACTGGCCACCATCTGAGAAGGAGTCAGGCGTGACATTGACAATGCCACACAGGATAGTTGGTTCTTGGTCGTTGCTTAGTGTCTTATCATGGTAATGAAAATGGCTAGATCGCATATCAGCTACTCCTCTTCTATTAATTAATGCGCTTTAATGTACTTCACGAGACGACCTTTGCCTTCCTCATCGATCGCAAGGAGGGCAGCATCGCCCTTGTCAAAATCTTTGGAAGAACCCCCAAAACGACGAAGCCAAGTACTTACATAAGGTTCATGGGCGACAAGGACCAAGGCCTGCCCCTCTTGCATCCGGTCCTGAATGACCGGTTCGCCCCCGAGATCTGAACTATCCGCAATCTCTAAATTAGGAGTTTGGGCAAGGGATTCTTGAAAGGCTTGAGCAGTTTGCTGAGCCCGGCTGAGGGGGGAGGATAGGATTTGAATGTTAAAGGGGCTCAAGCGGTCTTCAAATTCCTGGTAGCGGTCCTTTAAGTAAGCCGCTTCCCCCGCCAATAAGGGCGGATCAGCAGGATTCGCCTCATAATCGGGTCTACCGTGACGGATGATCAGCAAGTAATGAGCAATGGCTTGGTCTTTAGCTTGGCCTTTTCCTGTCGCACTTGCTTTGCTTTCTTCAGGGGCCAAAAAAGATTTCAATGATTGAAAGAATGACATAAATTAGCTCCTTTAGTTGGGTTCGCAGTTGCAGTCTTGAAGTGACTTCAGCCAATCGGAACGATCGGCTAAAGCCGCTCTTTTCCGTTTGGCCTCCAGTCATTCAAGTCTGGGCGCAACTGCTCTCACCCTGGGTTAGTTGGGTTCGACTTGGCAGACTCGGAGTGATTTCACAATTAAGAAATGAGCAGATACTTCGCTCTTATTCTTAATTGCTCCAATCATCCTAGTCTGACCGCCAAGTCTCACACCCTGGTTAGTTGGGTTTGGTCTGGCAGCTTTCGTGTCACTTCACAAGTCTCCGCCGTAGTCTTCCAGACTACTCTGGTGACTTGCTCCAGTGAACGAAAGCTAAGCGCCAGGCCTCACACCCTGTTTTTAGTCGGGTTCGCAGTTGCAGTCTTGAAGTGACTTCAGCCAATCGGAACGATCGGCTAAAGCCGCTCTTTTCCGTTTGGCCTCCAGTCATTCAAGTCTGGGCGCAACTGCTCACACCCTGTTTAGTCCGAGTAATTGTCGAAGTAGCCTTGGATGTAGATGAAGGGGGTGCCTTTGTCGCCGCTGCCGCTGGTGAGGTCGGCTAGGGAGCCGACGAGGTCAGTGATCTGGCGCGGAGTGGTGCCTACCGAGCTGTGGTGGGTATCGCCTTCGTTTTCTTCGTGTTTTTTGATATGGTCACGCATGGCGTCTTCTAAGGCTTGGCCGCTGAGATCGCTGAACTGGTTGTCAGCCAGGTATTTAAGCTTCATCTCATGGGGGGTACCCGCTAGTCCGTCGGTGTAACCAGGGGAAACAACGGGATCGGCGAGTTCCCAGATATGGCCGACTGGATCCTTGAAGGCCCCGTCTCCGTAGACCATCACTTCAATTGTCGCTCCAGTTTCTTCAGCAATCTGCGCTTGGAGCTCACGAACAAAAGTCATGGCATCACGGGGGAAGAGTTTCAGCGTATTTTCACCGGAGAGATTGGCACCCAGTAGCCCAAATTCTTCATTGTAACCTTCTCCCTGACTAGGCGCTTGGTTGAGAATATTATCGAGACTCAGAACCACTGCTTGGTCATCTGCCTTCTTCAATTCACGTTTCAACCGGTCGCGGCTATGGGTGGTGCAGACCAAGACATCCTGGCTGTAATCGAGGATTGTTTCCACCCGGTTAGAGAAGATAATCTCACATTCTGCCCCTTCGCCTTCCACACATTCCTTATAGAGGGCCACATAGTTTTGACCTGTGAAGGGATGCTTGGGTTGACCAAAAGTTTGGACGAACTCTTCTTCAGTTAATGTCGTCGACCAAGGATTAATATCAGCTTCCTCAAGAGCTTGGTCTGAGATCAGGGCATTGCCCACCTCATCACGAGGATAAGCGAATTGGATCACCACTTTGGACTTGGCCCGGGCGATGGCTTGGAGAATAGGATAGAAGCGGTTACGGCTGGTAATCGGAAAGACAATTCCAATCGTATCAGAAGTGAATTTCTTGTTGAGGTCTTCTGCGACCGCATCCAGGCTCACAAAATTACCTTGGGCGCGAGCCAAAATCGATTCCGTTACCGCGATAATATCCTTATCTTGAATCTTAAAGCCTTCTTGGTCCGCAGCTTGGACGAGGGTTGCTTTCACAATTTGGGCGAGGTCGTCGCCTTCTTTAATAATAGGCGCACGCAGCCCCCGAACGACAGTACCTAGCAGTCTTGACATGTTCATCATCCTTTTATCAGTCTATTTTATAAAAAACAATACGTCTCCATGATAGCATGTTTTGCCCTCGCCGTGCAGCTTTATTTCAAAAAAAGCGCTAAGCTTCTAGTGCCTTCAAGTCGTCCAAGTCGACTGCTTCTTGACCGTCATCGCCATCGACATCGAAGCCGTTTAGGTTTAGAAATTCGTGCCAGAGCAAGTCATAGGCGGTCAGATCGGTCTTGAAATTTTCGGGCGTGATTTTTTTGATGAGGGCTTCCGTTTGGGCCTGTACCTCGGGATCTAATTCCCAAAGATCGGGACGGAGGCGTCCCTTGTCATCGTAGGCTGCCTGATCACCGTAGATCATGTCCCGGTAGATCCGATCCTGGTGCATAATCGGCGTTTCGTGAGTCCCGCGCTCAGCCATCACCTTGTAGAGGGCGATGCAATAAATGGGGAAGAAAGGAATTACCGCGCTAGCCTTGGTGGTCACAGCCGTTGCTACAACAACTTGGGCCTTGCCACCTAAGTCTTCTAACTCTTGATTAATCCAATCTGCCTTCTCATCACAGTCTGCCTTAGCCCGGCCCAAGGTCCCGTCTTGGTAGTAAGAACGGTTGAGCTCACTCCCCAAATAGGAATAAATAACCGTTTGGACCCCTTCAGCCAGAACACCAGCTTCATTGAGCAGCTTGATCCAGCCATACCAATCTTCACCCCCCATGACTTTAACGGTTGCTTCGATTTCTTCCTCACTGGCTGGCTCTAAGACTTCCTCATAGAGTTCTTCTTTCTGCAGGTTAATATTAGGGCCTACGACTTCTTGGCCGATAGATTTGATCGCTGAATGGTAGGTCTCTCCTGTTTCAGGATCCGTCCGCCGACCGGTTGCCAGACTATAAACCACTAAGTCAACTTTTCCACCGAATTCTTCCTTGATGTAATGAATGACGTCATCCTTCAAGGCTTGGCTAAAGGCATCCCCTACGAAATTTTTTGCCACTAAGCCTTCTTTTTCAGCCGCTTGGCGGAAGAAGATATTATTGTACCAACCGGGAGTTCCCAAGTTTTTCTCCGAACGGGGCCCCTTATCATAGGATACGCCGATGGTATCTGCCCCTGCCCCGAAGGCTGTGGTAATCCGTGTCGCTAGACCGTAGCTGGAAGATGCTCCTAAGACAAGGACCTTCTTAGGCCCTTCATAGTGTCCCTGGCTCTTCACATAGTCAATTTGATTCTGGATCTCCTGCTTGAGCCCCATGGGGTTAACGGTCATCAGCACATTGCCCCTTAAGACAGGCTTACTTTCAATTGTCATCTCATCACTCCTGATATTATTTTTCTATTAATTATACACAAAAAGCTGGTCCTGGATAGTTCTAGGGCCAGCTCGTCACTTCAAGCTTATCACGGAAAAAGAAGAAGTACCCCGCCACCAGGAGGTCCAGGATACCCGCCACCAACATTTCATGGATAGGCGTATACTGGTCCACCAGAGCCGCAAAGATCCCTCCCGCTAAGAAGCTCCATAAATTATTCAAATGAAAGGTCAAGCGCCAGATTTCAATAGGATGGCGGTTGAGCCAGCGGCCGACCATAACACCAATATCTGTCAACAAGCCCGTCATAATCGTTGTGCGGACCGTAATCCCCCGATAAGAGAGCCGCATACCATTCTGAAAGCCTAGAGAAAAAGCGGTCAAGACTAAGAGAAGGCCAGCTGGCAAATCTAGCCAGGGTGTCGCCAGCCAGAGGAGCCCAAAGCCCGTCAGAATAGCCGTATAGCGTAAGCGCACCGCTGAATCATCATGGGGATAACAGAAACCACTGAAGATGGTCCCCATAAGAAAGGCCAAGACAACGGACAAGGTCTCCACCAAGGCAAAATTATTCTGCTGGACAATCAATATCGGAATATTAGTTAGCGAGCCCGTCTGCCCCGCCAAGGTGGTCGCAAAATGAATAATCATCGTCACATTAATATAGCCTGCCAAAAAACGCAGGAATAAGACCGACCAATAATTCGCTTGTCTGCTTTCGCTGGTCACATCCCACCTCCTAGGCTAAAAGGTCGCGGGCCAAGTCGAGAAGGGCCAAGGCAATCCGGTGCTTGTCGACTAAACAATCATAGACCCCATCTTCGCTCAGCACCTGGTAGGTCAAGTCCTCAGGCATGCCTCCAGCCTCATAGGCATCAAAATCGTCAAACCATTCTTCGCTCCCATAATAAGCTTCGAGGGCCTCTAATTGAGGCTTGATCGCTTCAAATTTAGCCAGATCTTGGTCAAAATCTTCAAAAAAGGATTGAATTTCCTTCAAGTGACTTTCCATCTCTTGGATGCGTTCTATAGCTGGCATTTTTTACTTCCTTTCTGCTGGGCTAGACAGAGACTTAAACAAGAGCTCCACCCTCTTTTAAAAATAACGACTCGTTAAGCAAAAATCTGTTCCAGTGATTCAAGCCTAAGTGCCTTTTGTCACTGGCTCCTAGGCCTTTTCTCTTTGCCGACGTTCCCGGCGTTTGCGTTCATACTGGCTGCGCAATTGGCCACAAGCGGCTTCGATTTCCGTCCCGAATTCTTTGCGGACTACACAGTTGATATTATTTTGCATCAAGACATCGAAAAACTTAGTGATGGCTTCTGGCTTGGACCGGCGGTAAGGATTTTCTGGTACCGGATTATAGGGAATCAAGTTAACATAGGCTAATTTTCGCATAGGTTTGAGAAGGTCTGCCAACTCTTGCGCATGCTCTGGCCGGTCATTGACGTCATCAATCATAATATGCTCGAAGGTCACCCGGCGATTGGTCAGGTCGGTATATTCATAGATAGCATCGAAGAGCTCTTCCATGGGATACTTGCGGTTTATCCGCATCATTGATGACCGGACCTCATTATTGGAGGCATGGAGGGAAACCGCTAAATTGACCTGGATGCCTTCACGGGCAAATTCGCGAATCTTAGGGGCCAGGCCAGACGTTGACACGGTAATGTGCCGGGCACCGATAGCTAGTCCCTTGTCATCATTCACAATGCGAAGGAAGCGCATCACGTTGTCATAATTATCGAAGGGTTCCCCAATCCCCATCACCACAATATGGGAAACCTTCTCGCCCTCCCCGCGGGCATCGAGATAGCGTTGGATGTACATAATCTGGGCCACGATTTCACCTGTCGTCAGGTCCCGCTGTTTAGGCAAGAGGCCTGAAGCGCAGAAACGGCAGCCGATATTACAGCCAATTTGGGTCGTCACACAGACCGACAAGCCATAGTGGTGGTACATTAGAACCGTTTCAATCATCGACTGATCCGCTAATTGGAAGAGGAACTTGGTCGTCCTGTCCTCAGCCCGCTGAACAATTTCTTCTTTTAAAGGGCTGAAATTAAATTGGTCTTCCAAAGCTTGTCGCAGGTCTTCGGAAAGATTGGTCATTTCCGCAAAACTCCCTACCCGTTGGCGGTAGAGCCATTGCCAGATTTGTTCCGCGCGAAAAGCTTTCTCGCCCATTTCCACTAAGCGTTCTTCCATTTCCTTTCGCGTCAAACCATAGATTGATTCTTTTGTCATGAACTGTCTTACTCCTTTTTTTAAATCCTTCTAAATTTCTTTTCCATTATAACATGAACTTTACTGATAGCTAGGCTGTCTTAATAAAGTTTAGACCAATTACCTAACAAAAAAGACTGGCCATAGAGGCGCAGTCTCTTTCATTAGGCGAGGTATTTTTTTGCTGATAAACTGATCGCTAAGCCCAGAATCAGGAGGAGCAAGGCCATGACCACAATCGCTGCTGAAGACGAGGAGGCAAGTAACCAGCCGCCAACTGTTGAGCCAATCATAATCGAGAAGTTAAAGGCGGCTGACTGGAGC
The DNA here is from genome assembly GCF_030230715.1 of Aerococcus sp. UMB1112A. NCBI lineage: Bacteria > Bacillati > Bacillota > Bacilli > Lactobacillales > Aerococcaceae > Aerococcus > Aerococcus sp. UMB1112A. Next base: position 15,527 of record NZ_JASPDS010000024.1, read on the forward strand.
GAAGTCGCCACAGCTGTTCCCTGGCTCACCTGACGGGTCACTGCGGTTTGGAAGAGGGTCACCAAGGCACCGAAGCCCAGCCCCCATAGGATAAAGGCCAGATGATGAAGCCCTGTGCTCGACACAAAATAGAAGCAAGCCATGGCCAAGGCCGCACTACCTAGCATGCCCGCACAGACCCAGCGCAGGTAATGGTCAATAAAGATCCCGGCTATAACAACAGATAGAATCGATCCCAGCCCAAAGAGGATTTGGGCCAGACCAATGCCTGGATAATCGATAGTCTTCACTAAGTTGGTAATGTAGGTATAAACCCCATAGTTGGCAACGACTGCAAGAACGGTCAGGAGGACAACGAGGAGGACGCCCTTATTCTTCAACATAGTAAAAGGAGAGTTCGAGCGAGAGCGCTTCTCACCAGGGACATGGGGTAGGAAGGTCTGGCAGAGGAAGGCCACCCCTGCAATAAAGATTGCCATCACAATAAACTCTAAGTGGAAAGAAAAACGGGTCCCGATCCAGGTCATCAAGGGCAAACCCAGGCTCATACCGACTGTTGTCCCAGCCATGATCACAGCGACCGCCTTGCCCTGGTCTTCTGCTTTCACCAGGCTCATTCCGTAGGCAGAAATCATGGGCCAGAGTGCACCCGCACAGACCCCACCCAAAATCCGTGCGAGAACAGCCAGCCAATAGATCGGTAGGAGCCCAATGACGAGATTAGCTAGGCAAAAGCCGATGAGGAGAAGCATGAGGAGCTTCTTTCGGTCCCATTCAACCGTTGCGGAAATAATGGGAATACCGCAAAAAGCTGAAGCAATAGCATATTGGCCAACAAAACCTCCCGCTTGTGCCTCTGTAATCCCAAAACCTTCCGCCATCTGAGGTAAGACACCCGAAGGCATTAATTCTGACAAGATGGCCATAAAAGTTATACTTGCCATCAAAATAAAAAGTGGCCATGAGAAGCCCGTTCTTTGTTGATGCATATTTTTCGTCCTTTCATCTCTTTACTTAAGGCTCATTATAGTTTAAGCAAATGCTTTGGCAAGCCCCAAAATAGCTTTTCCTGTGCGAATCTGAGCAATAATTCATGTTCTCATGTGAATTGGCGCGCTGGCTAGCTAAAGTCAACCCTAAGACTTGATTTAAATGAAAGAAGACCTTAAGCTAGGTTATAGATATCATTACAGGAGGTAATTATAAGATGTCAAAAAAATTTATTAATGCGTGTATCTATAAGCACGATGATGCATCTGAAATCTTAGTTGAAGATGGAAAAATCAAAGCTATTGGGACAGAGCTCGGCTCAGCTGACGAAACGATCGACTTAGGAGGTCGCCTCGTTCTTCCTCCATACGTTGACTCCCACTTACACTTGGACTACTACTTCACGGGTCAAGATCCTAAGGTGAAGAATGAATCAGGGACCCTTTTTGAAGCCATTGACTTATGGAACGACTACAAGAAAGGTACCAGCAAGGAAGAAATGAAAGAACGGATCCGCCAAGCTGTTAAAGACGTGGCTGCTTACGGCACCCAATTCATCCGCGCCCAAACCGACTGTACCGATCCTAATCTAACGGGTATCAAGGCCGCTCTCGAAGTCCGTGATGAATTAAAGGATAATATCACCATCCAAGTTGTTGCCTTCCCCCAAAACGGGATGTACTCCTATGAAGAAGAAGGCAAGACGGGCCGCGACTTAGTTGAAGAAGCCCTTCAATTAGGGGCTGATTGTGTCGGCGGGATTCCTCACAATGAATGGAGCCGCCAAGACGGGATGGAATCGATTAAGGAAATTGTTCGCCTAGCCATTAAATATGACAAATTGATCGACGTCCACTGCGACGAAACCGATGACGACCAAGCCCGCTTCCTCGAACTCCTCAATGCAGAAGCCATGAAGCAAGGCTACGGCCACGAAACCACAGCCTCCCACACCTGCTCATTCGGTTCCGTTAACGACGCCTACGCCTTCCGCATGATGGGCCTCTTCCGTCAATCTGGCTTGAACTTTGTTTCCTGCCCTACCGAAAACCTCTTCCTCCAAGGCCGCCAAGACACCTATCCTAAACGCCGTGGCCTGACCCGGGTGAAAGAATTCGTCGACAATGACATCAACGTGGCATTCGGCCAAGACTCCATTGTTGACCTCTGGTACCCTGCTGGCTCTGGTAACATGATGAATATCCTAGACAACGGCATCCACGCCACCCAGCTCATGCGCGAAGAAGACTTCCCACGCAACTTTGATTTGATTACCTACAACGGGGCCAAATTAATGCAAGTGGAAGATGTCTATGGTTTGGATGAAGGGAAACCTGCCAACTTTATCGTCCTCGATGCCCCAAGCGCCTATGAAGCCCAACGCTGCCGGGTAGAATGCCTCGCTTCCATCCGCAACGGCGAATATCTCTTCGAAAAAGCGCCTCGTGAATACCGGACTGACTTAGACATCGATCGCAAAACCAAATAAGACTGTTAAATTTTAAAAATCAGCCAGGCCCAAATGAGGGCTTGGCTTTTTTAGCCTTTATTTTTCCTGCAAAAAGCCGCTAATCCAACAAAATCGCTACTAGCCGAAGTCCCCCCAAAAATTTTTTTGAAAAAATTAGCGAAAAAGGCTTGAAATTTTCCTCAAACAGGCGTAAGATATATTTATCGTCATTAAGCGATAACGACACGGACCGTTAACTCAGTTGGTAGAGTAGCGGACTCTTAATCCGTCTGTCGAGAGTTCGAGCCTCTCACGGTCCATCGTCTATAAACAGCGTGATAACAAGCATTTGTAAGTCTTGTTGTCACGCTGTTTTTTTATATTTTTAAATTTATGTACGAGATTTTGCACGATTCAAAGTCTTTCTTTTTTACTTAAACTGGAGGAATCTCTAGAGTCATTAACACATTTATGTTTTTTTAATGACTACTGAGATGGTAAAAGTTTTTAATTATTTAGAGCCAAGTCCCCCATTTCAAATCTTTCGTTATCTCCAAACATTTTGAAGATATGTTAGCGCTTTGAAACAAATCCTACCCTTGTTTTCAGAAACTTTTTTCTATATACTTTAGAAACTCATTCAGATTATTCTGAAAATTTAACCGATAGGAGAAATGATTATGTCACAAGTCGTTACAACAAGTCAATCTACCTGGGCTAGCAAGGTCAAAGCCATGGGGCCAGGTATCCTCATGGCTTCGGCTGCGGTGGGTGGGTCCCATATTGTATCCTCTACCCAAGCCGGTGCTTCATATGGTTGGTCGCTTTTATTCCTCGTTATCTTGGCCAATATCTTCAAATACCCCTTCTTCCGTTTTGGCGCGGAATATACAGCCGAAACGGGTAAAACTCTCGTTGAGGGTTATGCTGAGAAGGGCAAATTCCATCTTTGGGTCTTCTTTATCCTAAATGTCTTCTCCGCCTTGGTCAATACAGCAGGGGTGGCTATTCTATGTTCAGCTATTATTGCCAGTGCCTTCCCTATGATTAATCTAACTATTACCCAGTGGTCCATTATCCTCATCGCCCTCATCTGGGCCATGCTCCTCTTCGGGGGCTACAAGTTACTCGATGGGATGGCCAAGTGGATCATGTCCGCCCTCACCATTGCCACTGTCCTAGCCGTTATCATCGCGGCCATTGAGCACCCTGAATACAGTGCAGACTTTGTAGAACGGACCCCCTGGCAACTAGCCGCCCTCCCCTTCATCGTGTCGCTGGTCGGTTGGATGCCCGCACCGATTGAAATCTCAGCCATCAACTCGCTCTGGTTAGCAGAGAAGCGGAAGAGCGTTGACTTCAACACCGAAGATGCCCTCTTCGACTTCAACGTGGGCTACATTGGAACAGCTATCTTAGCTGTCTTCTTCGTTGCCCTGGGTGCCCTCATCCAATACCCTACCGGCCAAGCAGTAGAAGCTGCCTCCGCCAAATACATCTCCCAGTTTGTGGGCATGTACGCCTCCGTCCTCGGTGACTGGTCCCGCTACTTGATCACCTTCATCGCCTTTCTCTGCATCTTTGGCACAGTCATTACCGTTATCGACGGTTACTCACGGGTCAACGAAATTTCCCTGCGCTTACTCCTTAATAAAAAAGAAGCCGGTCAAAATTCTCTGAAGATCTGGATGACCCTGACCGCCATCATCGGTTTAGTGCTTATCCAATTCTTCGCAGGTCAAGTAGCCACCATGCTCCGTTTCGCCATGATTGGCTCATTCCTAACCACCCCCTTCTTCGCCCTCTTGAACTATATCCTCGTCACTCGCGAAAACAAAAACCTTCCAAGCTGGTTGAAAATCTTAGCTATCCTTGGTTTAATTTTCCTCTTTGGTTTCGCCCTCTTCTTTGTTTATGCCCTCCTTATTGGTCAGGCAGGATAGAAAATTGGATTAAAACAAGAAATAAAGCCGCAGCTAAGCAAAAACTTAGCTGTGGCTTTTTAGTTATCAGATATGCAATTGATGAGCATCCGCTTTCCTATTTCTCCTCATAGGTCAAGCCATAGCCATATTTGTAGATATTGCCTTGGCTGTCCTTGTAGGCATAAGGGATGTCCATATGCTTCTCTTTATCATAGCCGGGGACGTCGTTTGGCGAGACGGAGACGCCTTTGTCATCAACCTCAACTGCGGCATTGTTGGCTGGCAGGGTCAGCGGCAACTTCCCTTTGGCCTCTGCACGACCTGTTTGAACATCCAGGATAGCTTCCAGATAGGTGTCGAAGCTAGCGGTCAGGGCATCGGCTAGTGGTTCCACCTGGTCCACAATGAAAGGCATGTCGAAGTTGACGTTAACCACTAATTGGTCCACCTGGTCGCGAATATCTTTCAAGTGGTCGATATCTACCTCAGTTTCCTTGTGGACTTGCAGGTCCAAGTAATCATCTGTCGCTTCGAAATAAGAGCCCGAAACAGGTTCAGCGAAGATGAGGGCGATATCGGCTTCCCGATAGTCACCCACTACATCCAGACCTGGGAAGCTTTCCCCAACTTTTTGGCGGAGGTCGGCATTATATTCTTCTAGGGACTTGGCTTCCCCTTCCTTGGCCTTCTCAGGGTCAATCTCCTTGGTCAAGAGCTCCACGTAGACCTTCTTCCCTTTGACCTGGTCTTCCTTTAGGGGCAGGGTCTGGTCGGTATTCTTGAGGAGGACTACCGAATCATGGTGGGCTGCTTGGGCTGTTTCTAAGCTCTCAGGAGTCCGCACCTGGTCATTGGCTCCCTCTGTTTCCACATAAGGGTCTTCGAAGAGGCCCAGTTGGAAAAGTTCCGTCAAGCTTTCAACCAGGCGCTGGTTGACCGTCGCCTCGTCCACCTTGCCCGATTCGATAGCCTCCTGGAAGACGGCCACTTCATTGGTCCCTGAAACCACGCTCGAGCCTGCTTGAAGCATCTTGGCTGCCCGGTCTACCTTGTCCAGGTCTTCGGCGCCCCAGGCCATGTCATCGAGGACGCCGGTATCGGTATTGACATAACCCTTGAAGCCCATCTGGTCGCGCAAGAGCTCTTGGATGAATTGCTGGTTATAAGCAAAAGCAATCTCCTCCTCGAAGTCCCCCTTGAAAGGCGCTTGAGGGGTGTAGGACTTCTCATTAGAAGGAATGGCATAGTAAGGCATGATAGAGCTGGTGCCCGCATCAACCGCTGCTTGGAAAGGTGGCAGGTGGTAGGTCTCTAGACTACCTTCCGTCGCATAAACATTAAACTTGCCTTCTTCGTAGTGGGGGTCAAAGCCGTTCTCACGGGCACCCCCGCCTGGGAAGTGCTTGGTCGTTAGGGCCACACTGTTCTCATTCAAGCTGTCGCCCTGGTAGGCGGGAATAATCTTTTGGATAAAGTCACTGATCTGGTCAGGATTTTCCCCGAAAGTCCCATAAGTCCGATACCAGCGCGGGTCAGTCGCCGTGTCCACCATGTACATGTAGCCCTTGCGGATATTGGCAGCCAGGAATTCCTGGTGGCCAATCTGGGCAAAGTCTTCCACCCTATCAAGATTATCGCCGGTAGCTAGGCCCAAAGTACCTGGAAAGCGGGTAAAATGGTGGCTATCGCTCTCTGCATTAAACTTGGCCTTGTCATTCTCGTTGCGAGAGTTGGAAGCCACAATCACAGGGATACCAAGGGGTGTCTCCTCAGCCACTTCCTGGAGGGTATTCACCCAAGTGGCAATGTCTTCCGCTGACTCATCCTCGCGCACGATAAAGTGGCGGATGTGCTTGTCCTTAATCATCACGGACGTCGGATACTGGGTCTGTCCCTTGAATGGCCCCTCTTCATGGACCTTCTCCACCTCAAGCAAGACCCCATCATGAGAAGTTTCCTCCCCTTCCTTGGCAGAAATTCCCATGGGCAGGTCATAAATTACCATCTGCCCTGCCTTCTCAGCCGGCGACATCAAAGATACCAGGTTCTCCGCCCGCTCTTCTGGCTTCAGGCGCCAGTCCTCATAGGGTGTCAACTTGCCATCCTTATTCAGGTCCTTAAATTCCAGGCCATCCACCTTGATGGTCTCCACCGACCGACTTTCCAATTCACGCTGGTCGGTCTCCGACTGGTAGGCCGTCTCCACCTTGGGCCGCTCACTAGCCTTTGACGACTGTTTACCATCAGATTTCAGCGGTGAAGCCTGGCAAGCCGCCAACAACACCGCACATGCCGAAACAAGAAACAATGATTTCTTCATAAAAATCCCTCCGTTCAATCTAATAGTATTATTATAATATAGCGCTTACATTAAAGGCAAATATAAGCTAAAAAAGCTGTGTCACTTAATTAGAGACACAGCTTCCTTTTTAGCTTACAAGTTACTATTTCTTTTTCTTTCGATCGAATACCAAACTTCCAACGCCTACAAATAGACTAACTGCAATCGCTCCAGCAGATATACCTGTCACTGCACCTGTTTGAGGTAATCGACCATTAGCTACAATTTGATTTTCTTTTGCTTTATTACGGTCAAATGAAGTCATTTTCTCAGTAATAGCGTAGCCGCCCTTAGCCTTTGAGGTTTCTGAGGTTGGTTCCTCCGGATTAGGGTCTTCCGGCTTAGGATCTTCCGGTTTTGGATCTTCTGGCTTCGGATCTTCCGGTTTTGGATCTTCTGGCTTGGGATCTTCTGGCTTAGGATCTTCCGGTTTTGGATCTTCCGGTTTTGGATCTTCCGGTTTTGGATCTTCTGGCTTAGGATCCTCTGGCTTAGGATCCTCTGGCTTAGGATCTTCTGGCTTAGGATCCTCTGGCTTAGGATCTTCTGGCTTAGGATCTTCCGGTTTTGGATCTTCCGGTTTTGGATCTTCCGGTTTTGGATCTTCCGGTTTTGGATCTTCCGGTTTTGGATCTTCCGGTTTTGG